>CACXGE010000078.1 GCA_902767135.1 uncultured Lachnospiraceae bacterium
AAATGACCATACCTCATACGAAGTATGGTCATTCACTAAACACTCGTTTTAGATATTTAACCTGTCTACTTGACAGGGGGCATATCACTTAAGGAAACACCTTTTTGTATTTATCCCCAAAAACCAATGGGGTTGTTCTTATAACTCTGAATTTTCTTCCCGTTGCCCTATTTCTTCTGAATATGTTGGTATTGTCATAATGATGGAATCTATTCTATTCTTATCCACTTTCTCCACGGATAAAGTAATTCCCTCACTGGTAGCCACCTGTTCTCCCTCTTCTGGCAGACGGTCTAAAAGTTCAATGACCAGGCCGCCTAAAGAATCATAATCTTCTGAGGTTAACTGTAATCCCAAGGCATCATTCACATCATCTAATTTCATGGATGCCTCAATTCGATACTGATTGTCAGACAATTTCTGAATCAGATTTTCTTCATCTTCATCGTACTCATCCCTGATTTCTCCCACAATTTCCTCTAATAAATCCTCTAAGGTTATCAACCCTGCCGTTGCTCCATATTCGTCCAAAACAATTGCCATATTGATTGCATCCCGGCGCATCTCTATCATCAATTCCGAAGTCTTCTTGTATTCATAAGTAAAAAAGGCTTCTCTCATAATATCCTTGATATGAAACTCCATGGTATTGTCATACAAAAGCAAATCCTTCACATTTAAGATACCAACAATATCATCTGTATTTTCATCATAAACAGGAAACCTGGTGAATTTTTCTTCTTTAAAAATCTGAATAAGTTCTTCCTTGGTAGCATCTATATGGGCAAAGGTCATATCCACTCTTGGAATCATAATATCCTTTGCGAGAGAATCTCCAAAGTCCACCACATTGTAAATCATCTGTCGCTCTTCACTTTCAATGACACCATCTTCATGACTCACATCTACTATAGTTCTTAATTCATTTTCTGTCATGGTATCATTCTTTGCATTAGGATCTACCCTCAACAAGCGAAGCACCCCTAATGCCAGTTGGTTTACCAAAAAAATCACTGGGGTCAGCACCCACATAATAGCATATATTGGAGTGGCATATGCCAAAGCAATTTTCTCTGAATATATTGTAGCCAAGGTCTTAGGCGTAATCTCACCAAAAACCAACACTAGCAGCGTAAGAATACCTGTGGCAATTCCCACTCCACTGTTTCCAAATGCTTTCGTAGCGATCACAGTTGCCATGGAAGAAGCCAAAATATTTACAATATTATTCCCTATCAAGATTGCACTCAGCATTTTGCCAGAATCATCTACAATTTTCAGTACAGTGGCTGCTTTTTTATCTCCTTCCTCAGCAAGAGTAAGCAATCGTATCCTATTGACGGTTGTTAAGGCCGTTTCTGCCGATGAAAAAAAGGCAGACAATGCTAGTAGTATCATCAATATCAATAGTTGTGTCACATCCCTGGGATCCAAAATTTCTCTCTCCTTTAACTCATAACAATTATATACATCCAAGTAGGATAACTACGATGTTACCTTTTTTCACTAAATTTGTCAAGCTTAACAACAAGCGTCCAGGCACATAACAGTAACGAATAATTTCTTTTCTATTTTAATATAATAAATCAAAGTAAAAAAATACATTAACTTACAAGCAAACGGAGGTTAAATCCATGGGAACTATGCTGCAAAATATGTTAAAGTGCATCCTGCTATCTTGTATCCTTACTGTGATACTACTTTTATCTCTCTCTTTTCTTTTGTTAAAATTTGATTTATCGGAATCTTTTGTGGGGGTTGGAATTACCTGTGTCTATGTCATCAGCCTGATGGTTGGCGGTTTTTGGGCCGGGAAACTGTTTTGTCATCGAAAATTCTTCTGGGGCTTTCTTTTGGGAGTTCTCTACTTTATTCTCCTGACATTCATTTCTTTTGGCGTAAACAAAGCATTTGTCAATGATGCCACCCACTTTGTCTCTGTATTATTTATGTGTGGACTCAGCGGTATGTTAGGTGGAATGCTTTCTCCAAAAAGCCATGAACCCCATTGATACATTGGGTTTACATAGGTATAAAGCTATGATAAACTACAGAAAGATAAAGATTACAGTACGCAGATACCTGTGTCTGATAAAGGAGGCGCTTATGAAAAGATTCAAAAAAATATTGGCATTGTTAGGAATTATATTTCTGGCAGGATTATATCTTTCTACCATAGTATTTGCACTGATTGACAGCGAATACAGTCTTACCTTATTAAAGGCATCCATCTATCTAACTATTACCGTTCCGGTTGTCTTGTATGCCATGATTATGATTTACCGTTTGTTAGCGAATCATAACAATGACAAAAGCAAAGATAACACCTTAGACAATGAGCAGAATTTGTCCCCCTGATACTGCTCATTGTTTTTATCCAGACTTTCTTGCGGTCTTATCCGTACCTGACAGAACCTGTGCCGAATCGTTACATTTTCCGTGTCTGTCCCGTGGTTCTGAACAGACACCATTTTTCCAAGTAAAATCTGATTTGAAATCATGGTCGGCAACCAAGCCCAAATCATCACCTAATATATTGCCCAAAATATCCCTGTAATTTTTGATGTATCTTTGTATATAAAACACAAAAACATTATGTTATAATGTACCTACCAGTTATTTTACAAAACTAAAAAGATGAGGAGTGGATTTTATGCAAAGAAAAAAAATAACGTTTCATTCCATGCTAATCATGATTGGATTGATTCCCTTGATTTTTACTGCTATGTTACTATGTATTATGTCAGTATCAAAAATTGGTAATAGCCTGGAACAAAGCACTTATGAGCGGTTAAAGGTAGCCGCAGAAGGATTGGACTGGTATTACCTTCGGGACATCAAAAATAATGGGGAAGTTACTTATGAACATGATTATGTAGATAATCTGGAAAACCAGAATATTGAACTAACACTGTTTATGGGGGATACCCGTTATATCACTTCCATCAATGACGTGGAAAGTGGCGAACGTATCGAAGGTACCACCGCTGATCCTAAGATTACAGAGCAGGTAATGGGTGGCAACGACTATCATGCCAAAAATGTTATGATCGGTGGGACACCATTCTATGTGTACTATACCCCCATGGTTGACGACAATGATAATGTGATTGGTATGGCGTTTGCAGGAGAGCCTGTCTCTGTAGTAAACCAAGCAATTACTTCTGCAATACTGAGTATGGTTATCATCACAATAGTGTTAATTGTAATTTTTGGCATTGTTATCATTGTTATTGCTTCAAAAATCAAAAAGTCGATTAAGGAAGTTTCATTGAAAACCACAGAACTTTCCCAGGGCAAACTCAATGTTGACATTACAGCAAAAAGCAGCATTGAAGAAATTCATAGGTTAATTGAATCTGCCCTATGTTTAAAAGACAACTTACATACTAGTATCACAGATGTAAACCTCAATACATCTAACATCAACAAGAATTGCGACGAAATTGCATCAAGCCTTACCACCTGTAATAATGCAGCAGATGACATTGCCGCTTCCGTGGATGAACTTGCCAGGGGCACCATTACCATGACGGAGTCAGTACAAAACTGTACCAACTCCATCGAATATATTGGAAATGAAATTACAGAAATCACTTCACTTTCTATTCATGCCAATGACAACGCCACAGAAGTCCGCACAGTAAGTGATAATGCAAAACATCAGTTAGAACAGTTAATGGATGCAAATGCAAATACTATTCGGGTATCCCAAAATGTTGTATCCGGTATTAGTGAAGCCAATGCCTCTGCTGAGAGAATTAAGACAGCCGCAGAAGTCATTGCAAATATCGCAAGCGAAACGAATTTACTGGCATTAAACGCATCCATTGAGGCCGCCCGTGCAGGAGAGGCTGGCGCCGGATTTGCTGTAGTTGCTTCAAGTATACAGTCTTTGGCAAACCAGTCAGATGCATCTGCACAGGAAATCCAGAATATTATTCATGATATTATCAGCATTTCCGAAAACAATGTTTCTTTGGCAAACAACATTAAAAATGCCGTGGACAATGAGGGAAATGTTTTAACTCATGTAAATGACAGTTTTGATGTAGTAAACAACAAAATTGAGGTGGTAGCAGATGCCATATCTACTATCACAACCAAAACAGATAGCTTAAATCACCAAAAGGACACTGTTCTGGATGAAATCAATACTTTATCGACAATTTCAGAAGAAAACGCTGCAAGTTGTGAAGCAACCAATGCTTCTATGGAGGAGTTAAAGGCAAATGTGGAATGTATCCACCAACAATCCATGGATACAAAAGAAATGACTAATAAACTAACCGAATCTGTAAAGCAGTTTAAACTATAATCTCTGTATCACAATGAAAAGACCCGCTAAAAGCGGGTCTTTTCTTCTTTGTTTTTATTCTTTCATAGTTGGAAAGTTATCCTCTGACTCTTCCTCCTTCTTATTTAACTCTTTCACAATTACCACAGTAATAATCATAAGTGCCAATGCTATCACTGCAATTGCGCCTAAAATAAATGGTAGATTGGAGGAAGATTTCTTTACAGAATTTACATCATCGGAACTTCCATCTGTGTTACCACCTGGAGTTTCTGCTGAGATTGTCTCACCCTGTTCCTGGGCAAGTTCCTCTGTATTCTTCACCTTTTTATTTCCATAGGCCATGCCATAAACGGAAAAATATTTGCTTTGGAAACTTACTGTTTCATCTGCATTATCCTCATCTGGCAAGGAACCTACCTTTTTGTCATGTACCCGTATCATGCAGTAATAGGGCTGTCCCTGATCTCCCTCTGGTATAGGCAACGAAATATGAACCGGAACCAGAGTTTCTGAGATTGTCTGCTTATCATCATCCCTCACAGAACCTTTCGTGTTTACATATTTAAATACTCTGATATCCACATATTTATATGGTGTCTGATCCTGCATGGCGGCATATTCATCAATTAAATCTTTGTTGCCTGATGTGACAAATGCATCAGATACATCCAAAATCATTTCCACTGGATTTCCACTGGTGATATCTCTCGAGGTTAATACCAACCCCAGGCCCCATACATCACTTTCCCTGATTGGGAAATTTTCAATATGGTTATCAATGGTAATGGTTACATTGCTCAAATTAGCTATCATTTCATCCAGACTTCTCAAGGACTCTGTATTTAACTGTGCCAGTTCTTTTTCATCCAGATTATGTAACATTTCTAATGCGTCTGCCAAATCTTTTCTCGCCTGATCTGAGGTAGAATTCTTTACCTTTTGGAACACATCATTAATCTTCTCCTCCACCTGTTCTGGAGTAAAGTCCTCCCCTTTTGCCCCCTGTTCTTTTCCCGTGGCAGTGTTGGTATTTGAGGAAGGTTTTGACGTTACCTTGGCACCATTTCCCGAGGAATTATTGTTTCCTGCTGGTGTTGCGGCTGCCTGATTACTATTTGCCCCCTGGGTTGGTGCAATACCATTAATTAACAAAGTTGCCTTCTTTCCTTTATAGGAAACAACTACTACATTCGTTCCCTCCGCTGTAATCTTTGCCGGAGATAATTTAAATTTGGTAATGGTACCTGTGGTTCCATCCGAATAGGTGGCAGTGGTCAATATATTCACTTTTGCAATCTTGCTTCCAACTACAATATCATTCCCCAGGTACTCTGCAGTAATACTTTCCACTGTAAGCTTTGGCTCCTGGGTAGGCTCTGCAGTCACTTGTGCCTGTGGTGTAGTAACAGGTGCCACGGTTGGCGTCATTGCTCCTGTACTTGGCGATACTATCGGTGTCGCGCTTAAAGCTGCTGCCTGAGTTAAACTTGCCGCCTGGGTTAAACTTGCCGCCTGAGTTAAGCTTGCCGCCTGGGTTAAGCTTGCCGCCTGGGTTAAGCTTGCCGCCTGAGTTAAGGTGGCTGCTTGGGTCAAGTTTGCTGCCTGAGTTAAGCTTGCATCAGGGGTAGGTGTCTGACTTGGGTTTGCACCCGGGGTCACATCTGCTCCACCACTAATCCCTGGGGTAATACTGCCCACCGGCATAGGGGTACCAGAAAGTTCAGATGCCTGGCTGCTCCAAAGAGCATATAAGGTTAAGTCTGAAGTTACAAAATCCTGATTTGTAAATTTCTTCTCATAGGATTTTGAACGATACCAGCCGATAAATTCTTCTCCTTCTTTTACAGGCGTAGGCAAAACTACTGTATCCCCCCAGCAGATGTCTGTAATATCCTCTACCGGTTTTCCTCCACAACTGTCAAAGGTGATTGTATACCGTTTTCCCGGCTTTCCGGTTTCTATGACCACAGAAGCGTATAAGTCTTCGTAGTTGACTGTAATTACATTGGCTCCTTCTGTCAAAATCGTCTCAGGTGTATAGGTGAAATCCGTTACCAGTCTTGCCACATTATCATTATAAGTAGCGATTACCCGAATGGAATCCATAGGAATCATATCTCCCACCTGCAAAGCTTCACCAATGTACTGTGCTTCCATAGAGTATGGAATTAACTTAAATTCTTCCCATTTTGCGTAAAGTGTGATATCTTTTGTCACTTTAGATTTTTCCGTAAATGGCACTCTACAAGAGCTGTCTCGATACCAGCCGCTAAAGACATAACCTGTCTTGGTAGGATTTGGTGGCAGGGCAATGGTTTCTCCCTTTGCCACCCCGGAAATACTCTCCACCGGTGTTCCTCCCATACTGTCAAAGCTGACTCTGAAGGTTTCTCCTTCCGGTACATATCCCTCTACCGTAAAAGTCTTGGTAAAAGAAATAATCTCATCTTCATCATAAGGGTTGGTTTCCTGATATTTTACAGTAAATACATTGGTACCTTCCGTTTCAACTAAAGTGGAAGAAATCTCATAGGAATCCAGGATTGTCTTTACGGAATAATCATCATAAAAAGCTTTGACCAGAACTTTATCTAAATCAATATTGCTCCAGATCGGCAAATCCGTTCCTGTATAGTCCACCTTCAAATCCTTTAAGGTTTTCTTTACCCACTTTGCATAAATCTTCATGTCATCGGTTACTCTGGTATATTCCGTTACCTTCTTTGAATACTCAGTATCTAAATACCAGCCGCTGAAGGTTTCGGTAGCACGGCTGGGCTCTTCGATACCCGCCTGAGAGAATCTGGAATACTTTGGCACCTCAACTACATATGGCGCTCCTGCCACTCCATCTTCTGATACGTCTTCATAAACCTCAATCTTGGCATTTCCACTATTTACGTTCTCATTTTCTCCCCAATATTCATTGAGGTACACTTCAAAGGTATCTGTTTTTCCGTCCTTCTCCACTTCCATTACAATAGGAGCTCCATTGGCTGGAAAGGTTTCATTGGTTTTATTAAATACCAGCTTTCCATTATCACAGAAACATTCAAAGTCATTTTTTCCTTCCTTTAATCTGATAGTATAATCCGTAATTACTCCTTCGGTTCCATCACTGTTGTAAGACACTACGGATAAATCGGATGGGTTGACGCTGGCTTCCCACTGAAGCACATTGGGTTTACCGTCTGCCCCTATAATATAGCCCCCTTCTCCATTGGTTTCATACACCTTATTTACCGTCAACGCACCTCCGGTATACTCCGCCTTGATTGCAGAGACACAGATCTTTTCCCATTTTGCATACAAAGTAATACTCTGTGTTATGGTAAACTTGGTAGGACTCTTTGTCTGGAGGGTACTGTCTAAATACCAGCCGGCGAATTGATATCCCTCTTTTTCCGGTCTGATGGTAGTAAGACTAATGGTTTGATTTTTCGATATCTCTGTAATACTATCTACCGAAGAGCCACCATTGGATATAAAATCAATTTTCAGCTTTCCGTCTGTTGCCGGTGTGTTAGAGCCTACAATATTTACTTTACAAGTCTTTCCCATATAGGTTACAGTGATAGGATTGTCTCCCTGATTCTGCACTCGAATAGGGTCAATATCGAATACACGCACCGAGGAAGAATTTTCTTTGTTGTCATAGTCTGCCTTGGAATAATATGCATAAACCAAAATCTGTCCCTTGGAAATAAAACTTCCTATTTCCTGCTCCTGACCAACAAACTGAGCGGTAATTCCATAGAGCGATTTCTTCCCATCTTCTGTATAAATTTCATCATTATCTGCCAGATAATCTTTTTCTGATGCATTATAATAAGCTGTGTATCCTGAGTAATCTGTTCCCACTGGAAGCTTCTTTCTCTGATGATCTGTTCCCAACAAGAAATAGGTATAATCGTAAGTGGCAGAATCCAAACCATCGTTTTTCGAATCCTTATCATCGTCATATACACTCATGTGGTACCACAAGCCATCAAGCTGAACCAGATTCCAGACTTTTGTGTTGCTTCCCGCCTCAGGTCCTTGTAATATAGCAACCGGTATTCCCATTTTATATAAAACCTTATAAACAAGACCAGCGTATCCTGCCGCTGAGGACTGCCCATACTTAAAAGCAGTATACGGTGACACCGTAGCAATGCTGGTGCTGTTGTCCACCTCTGATGTGATACTGCTTCCCTTCTTTACATTTCCACACATCCAATCGTGTACTGCCCTGACTTTATCATAGTCACTGGCACCTTCCGGCAGTCCCAAATCTCCTATGATAGTATTTAAACTACCGTCTATATAGTCTGTTTCATCACTGCTCTCCCAGTATTCCACATCGAAGGTAAACTTGGTGTATTTATAGGTTGGATTTACCATATAATCCACATCAATATTTTTGTAAATCTGTTTTAGGTAATCCCCATCACTGGTGTTGGCCGTATCAATTTCAAACACCTTTTTTAATAAATCACTTTTAATTTTTCCCCGATCACCGTAAGTATCGTAATCACTTCCTGTGTAACATACACTGAAACTACTGTCTCTGCTTGTCATATGCTTTGACACATAGGCTGCCACGGCAGAAATGGTAGCATAACTGGCATCCTTGCTGACACTATCCCCCACTTCCCCTGTCAAATCACTATCTGTTGGAAGATCTGTGTCTGCGTTAATTGGATTTTCGATTACCACATTCCCTTTTGCCGCTGCCTGTGTCTGTATCTTTTCCGGCATCACACCGCACATTGCTGTTGTCACTGCTGCCATTACTGCCGCAAGTTTCTTCAGTTTCCCCAGTTGTCTTTTTACCATCATACCACCCTTTTCTCTATATATTTAAGCTTGTTTTACATCGCTTCTCTTTGATAACAGTTCAGCCATAAGCTAAACTGTTACTCTATTTCCTATGGTCATATTCTATTTTATATCGTCATGAAACTTCCAAATAATAATAACTTCTTAAAATTTTATTGGTTTTTTCCCTGATGAAGTAAGCTTTCAAATTCCCTCTTTGCCTGGGCATAATCCTGAAACTGTATTCCGTGGATTCCCAGTTTTTCTGCCGCCCGTACATTATCCCATACATCATCAAAGAAAACACATTCCTCTGATACTAAATTATATTTTTCCAAAAGAAGCTCATATATTTTGGGCTCTGGCTTCACACACTTTACTTCGTATGAAAAAATACCTCCATCACACAACGAAGTAAAGGACAATTGTTCCTTTGACTTTTCTCTCAAGGTTTTTCCATAATTTGAAAGATAGTATACAAAAAAACCCTGCTCCTTTAGATTGCTCACCCATTCTTTGGCGTATGGATAGGAAACAATCGTCTGTCCCAGTTCCTCCCAAATAGTAAAAATATCCTCCCGGTATTGTGGTGCTTCTTTTATAAAGCTTTCTAAAATCTTTTCATCACTCCATACCCCACGGTCCGCCTCCTGCCAGGTTTTGTTTTCAAACACAGCCTTTGCCAGAAGATTTTTCTTTTCCTCTGCATGCCCTTTCTGTTTTAGATAATCTTCCCAGACAAAATCTACCATTACTTTTCCAATATCAAAAATTACTGTTTTTATCATCGTTTCATCCTTTATCTCTTCTGCTACTTATTCTTTTATTTTTATCAGAAAGGCTGTTCCTTTCGGAACAGCCTTTCTTCATATCTTTTATCTATATATGATATCATCTCTACCCGGTCCATTGGAAACCATGGTAATTGGATATCCAATTTTTTCTTCGATAAACTCTACATACTTTCTACAATTTTCTGGCAAATCCTCATATTTCTTAATTCCACGAATATCACATTTCCATCCTGGAAGCGTTTCGATTACCGGCTTTGCCTTTTCCAGCAGAGCAGTCGTAGGGAATTCTGTGGTAATTTCTCCGTCAATTTCATATGCTGTACATACTGGAATTTCATCTAAATAACCCAGTACATCCAATACCGTAAAGGCCACGTCTGTTGTGCCCTGTAGACGACATCCATATTTGGATGCCACACAGTCAAACCATCCCATACGTCTTGGACGTCCTGTGGTAGCTCCGTATTCACCACCGTCACCGCCGCGTTTTCTCAATTCGTCTGCCTCGTCACCAAAAATTTCGCTGACAAATGCACCTGCTCCTACTGCAGAGGAATATGCTTTACATACGGTAATAACCTGCTTGATTTCATACGGTGGTACTCCAGCCCCGATTGCTCCATAGGCAGCCAAAGTAGAAGATGAGGTTACCATTGGGTAAATTCCATGATCCGGATCCTTCAAAGTTCCCAACTGTCCTTCTAAGAGCACTGTCTTTCCTTCCTTTAATGCATTATGTAAATACAATGACACATCGCAGACAAATGGCTTTACCA
Source organism: uncultured Lachnospiraceae bacterium (assembly GCA_902767135.1). Lineage (GTDB taxonomy): Bacteria > Bacillota > Clostridia > Lachnospirales > Lachnospiraceae > RUG11237. The sequence goes on from CACXGE010000078.1 coordinate 10,671, forward strand.
TATCCCGGTATTCATGTAATGTATTTAACAATTCGTCTTCCTTAATTGGATCCTTGTGATACAGATGCTCCAAAATAACATTCTTTGTCTCACAGACTCTTGACACCTTATCCTTTAACAGTTCTTCATCGAACAACTCGCTTACCTGAAAACCAATCTTTGCGTATTTGTCTGAATAGAAAGGGGCAATTCCCGACTTTGTAGAACCAAAAGAATTCTTTCCCAATCTTTCCTCTTCATACTGGTCAAACAAAATATGATATGGCATAACAATCTGTGCTCTGTCAGAAACCAAAATCTTTGGCTGTGGCACACCCTTGTTTACAATCTCCTGTACTTCCTTGAATAATAATGGAATATTTAAAGCCACACCATTACCAATTATACTTGTTGTATGATTATAGAAGACTCCTGACGGAAGGGTATGCAATGCAAATTTTCCATAATCATTTACAATCGTATGTCCCGCATTGGCACCACCTTGAAATCTTACGATAATATCAGCCTCTTTTGCCAACATATCCGTAATTTTTCCTTTTCCTTCGTCTCCCCAGTTTGCTCCAACAACTGCCTTTACCATTTGCTGTTCCTCCTAAATAATCTTCCATTCTTCTATAACTAAACGTTAATTTCAGCCTTCATTCCAAGAATATCTTTATTTGCCTCCAATACCGGATTTACCACATCCTTCAAGAATGCATTTACCTGTACTTCTGCACGTCCTGTATATTTGGATGGATCCATACATTTTTGTAACTCTTCTAATGTCATATTAAATTCCGGGTCCGCTGCAATTAACTCTAATAAATTATTATCCAGTCCCTTTTCCTTTACATTTCTTCCAGCTTCCATGGAAAGTGTACGAATCTTTTCATGTAATTCCTGACGGTCTCCACCAGCTTTTACGGCATCCATCATAATGTTCTCTGTTGCCATAAACGGAAGTTCTGAGCGAAGTCTCTTCTCTATTACCTTTGGATATACCACAAGTCCATCCACTACATTCAAACATAAATCTAAGATACCATCAATAGCAAGGAATCCTTCCGGTATACTCAAACGTTTGTTTGCTGAGTCATCTAAAGTACGTTCAAACCACTGGGTCGCAGATGTAATCATAGGATTCATCACGTCTGCCATCACAAAATTTGCCAGAGAAGCAATTCTTTCACTGCGCATTGGGTTACGCTTGTAAGCCATGGCTGAGGAACCAATCTGATTCTTTTCGAATGGCTCTTCCACTTCTTTTAAGTGCTGTAGCAAACGAATATCGTTTGAGAATTTATGGGCACTTGCTGCGATTCCTGCAAGTACATTTAATACTCTGGTATCCACTTTTCTGGAATAGGTCTGTCCTGAAACCGGGAAGCACTGTGTAAATCCCATTTTCTTTGCAATCATCGGATCAATTTTGTCAATGGTTTCCTGATCTCCGTCAAACAATTCAAGGAAACTTGCCTGTGTTCCTGTAGTTCCCTTAGAGCCTAACAATTTCATATTGTCAAGCACATGATCCAAATCTTCTAAGTCCAGCATAAATTCCTGCATCCAAAGAGTTGCTCTCTTACCAACTGTGGTTGGCTGTGCCGGCTGAAAATGAGTAAACGCCAGAGTAGGAAGTGCCTTGTACTCATCTGCAAATTTTGCCATTTCAGAAATTACATTGATTAACTTCTTTTTTACCAGCTTTAATGCTTCTGTCATTACGATAATGTCTGTATTATCTCCCACATAGCAGGAAGTTGCTCCTAAATGGATAATTCCTTTTGCTTTCGGGCACTGTACCCCATATGCATACACATGGCTCATAACGTCATGACGAACTAATTTCTCACGTTCTTTTGCAACATCATAGTTGATATCATCTTTGTGGGCTTTTAATTCTTCAATCTGTTCTTCTGTAATATCAAGACCTAGTTCTCTCTCTGTCTCTGCAAGTGCAATCCAAAGTCTTCTCCAGGTTCTGAATTTCATATCTGGAGAGAAGATATACTGCATCTCCTTGCTTGCATAACGTTCTGATAATGGGCTTTGGTATCTGTCTGTCATTTTTATCCTCCTATTTCTGGTATTCTCCACGAATGTCTTCCTTTGGTGGCTCTAACGGGTATTTCCCATTAAAGCATCCTTTACAAATTGCTTTTCCGTCTACTAATTCCTCTAAACGGTTCATATCTAAATATCCCAAAGAATCAGCTCCGATAATTTCACGGATTTCTTCAATGGTTCGATTATATGCTATCAACTGTTCTCTTGCTGGCACATCTGTACCAAAGTAACATGGCCATAAGAATGGTGGAGAAGAAATTCTAACATGAACCTCTTTGGCACCTGCCTCTTTTAGCATTCCCACAATTCTGTCACTGGTGGTTCCTCGTACAATGGAGTCATCAATCATGACAACCCGTTTGCCCTGTACACTTTCCTTTAATACGTTTAACTTGACACGCACGCTGGATTCACGGCTGCTTTGCTTTGGCTTGATGAAAGTTCTTCCCACATAACCATTTTTTACAAAAGCTGTTCCATAGGGAATCCCTGATTCCATGGCAAATCCCAGCGCTGCTGCATTTCCAGATTCTGGAACACCAACCACCACATCAGCTTCCACTGGAGAATCTATGGCAAGAAAACGACCAGCCTTAATTCGTGACTGATATACATTTACACCATCAATGTTACTGTCCGGTCTTGCAAAATAGATATGTTCAAATATACATCTTCCCTGCTTTTCTTCTGGCAGACACATACTGGTGTCGGATACAATACCTGCCTGAGGGGTAATTGTCACAATCTCTCCTGGGAGTACATCACGGATAAACTCTGCTCCTATAGTATCTAAAGCACAGCTTTCTGATGCTAATATATATGCATTATCTCTCTTTCCGATACACAGTGGCTTAAACCCATGAGGATCTCGTGCTCCAATCAACTTTCTTGGGCTCATTACCACCAAAGAGTAGGCTCCTTTAATCTTCTTCATAGCAAGCTTCACTGCTTCTTCTACCGTTCCACAGTTTAAACGCTCCCTTGCAATATGATATGCAATCACCTCAGAGTCTATGGTCGTCTGAAAGATAGCTCCAGTATATTCCAACTCTTTTCTTAACTCTAACGCATTGATAAGATTTCCATTGTGAGCCAAGCCCAGGGTACCTTTTACATAATTTAGTACCAATGGCTGTGCGTTTTCCCTTGTACTTGCACCTGCTGTTGAATAACGCACATGCCCCACACCGATGTCACCTTTTAGTCCTTCTAAATTTTCCGGGCTGAATACCTCATTTACCAGACCCATTCCTTTGTAGGAATCCACCTTACCCTTTGGTCCGTTGGTGTCAGACACTGCAATACCACAGCTTTCCTGACCTCTGTGCTGTAACGCAAACAAACCATAGTAAATAGAAGAGGCAACATCTCTGCCTTCAAAATCATAGATTCCAAATACACCACATTCTTCATGAAGTTCTCTGTCTTGCTGCATATTTTGATTTTCCATCGCTTACTCCTTTGTTCCGAAAGGTTTTATTAACTCTGTTTTGGGCAAACGCCCACGAATTTAAGTATATAACATAAAATATAGAAAAGCAACTGAAAATATCACTTTCCAAGTTTTTTTCCCGCGTTACTATTACGCCCCACGTTCCACCGAATCCACAATCTCCAGAATTTCTTTTGCATATTCCTTATGGTCTGCAACCAGTCTGGAAATCTCATCTTTTGCATCCTGCATAATTTTCATATTTGTATCTAACTGTGTGCGAATCTTTTGTCTTCTACTGATCAAACGATGTCTGATTTCTACCATTTCTCTATTGTCCACAATGGCATTACATTGTTGTGGCCAGACATTAGGGTCTTGTACTCCCAAATGCCTCAACTGTTTTATCAATAAGTCCCCATAAAAGTCCAAATCCTGGTCATTCCTCTTTATCTTCTGCTGTTCTTCTCTTTCTCTTAAATAATACTCCCAGATACGTTTTAACTCCTGGGCACTTTTTACATTGTACTTTTCATAGCTGTAATCCAAGGCATTCTCAATATTTACAAATTTTATTTTGGTTCGATTTTGCAGTCCGATTGCTTTATTCATACAACGCTCTGTATAATTTAACTCCTCCTTTGAATCTTTCAGTTTCAAAAACAAACCGGCAGTCGCCAAAACCGCCGCCAGCATAGATACAAAATATGCCAGTCTCACATCCGATTCAAACAAAATCTGAAATGCCAAAATCAATACAATCACTGCCAAAAGTGTTGTAAAGGCAATCACTGACATTCCCTTTATATTTTGCTGTTCCTGTAATAAATCCTGCTTTCTCATCTTCAAAGCCGCCTTTTCGTTATCCAGATGGCGCATATCAGATTTTAAAATTTCACGGTATTTTTCATTTTCTATCATTCTATTCAAAACATCCGGAATATCCTCTTGATACCTTTGAGCAAAATTATACTGTCGCACTGTTAATTTACTTCGATTTTTCTTATATACATTCTGTTCTTCTTCCAATCCCTGGATTTTCCGAACCGTACCGCAAATATTTACTTTTTCTTCCTCCGTAAGATTTTCAATCAACTGCATATCATTTAAGTATGCTGTAATCAAATGATACTCATACTTGGCAGATTCTGTCTCATTGGAAGCCTCTAACATCTGTTCACAACAATTCCTTACATAACGTTCCCTGTCTTCTTTCTTCTCTATACGAACACGTTCTCTTTGAAACGCCATGTGTCTGGTAGCATCCTCTAAGGAACTTTCTTCTATGTTTTCCTCCTGATTTGTGGTGTGGTTGCCCTCCTGGTTTTCCATTTCCAGATCTCTTTGGATTTTTTCATTTTTATTTTTTGATTTAAGTTTTTCTTTCAGCCATTTCCTAAACTTCATATTACCTTAACCTCTGTTTTATTTTGGATCATGTATCCTAAAACGTCATACTCTCTCTATAGTCCTCTTTATATTTTTCCAAAACACCATCCACTTCCTCGTAATACTCCATCACATTTCCAATTGTCTTCTGTTCAAAAATTTCCCGGTGTCTTTTCCTGCTCTCCAATCCGGCTTGTCCTTCTATGACAATTCTAAATTTTTCTTCTACTCCCAGTGCCACATCCTGGGCTATCATCTCATTGGTCACACGTTCTATGTATTGTTCTCTCGGCAGGTACATATGGAGGGCTATCAGATAGCTTTCCAAACTCTCGCTGTCCTTTGCAATTTCATAGGACTGATAGAAATATCTTGCAGCCTCTTCAAAGGAAAACAGTCTGGCATACACTATCCCTATATTGTGAATCACACTGCTTTTATACTCTAAAAGTTCCCTATCCCCTAGGGAAATATCCTCTGTGATTGTTTCCACCCTGCATTCTCCAAACTCAGTTTCCAATATCTGCTGATACTCCAACAGAGCCTTGGCATATTTTTCATGCTCCAGATAATAATCCCCCCGGGCTTTTTTTCGAAACAGACTGCTTTTTCCTTCAATCTCCTGTAATTCCCTGCCTATGCTTTGTAGTTCCTGTTCCAGGAAAAATCCAGATTCCTCCAAAATTGCCAACACAAACTTTTCCAAACCCTGCTTTGTTTCTATCATATGTCTAAGTTCCATGGCAAGGTGTTCAAACCCCAATTCCTTTTGTAAAAACATACACAATTGTTCTTTCATAATGTGTCGGTCCAACATATGTACATTCTTGTATAGGCAATAACACAATTCTTCTATGGTATATATTTTCAAATCAAATTCCTTTAAATAAAAAGGTTTCTCCGCTTTTTTTTCATGGCATAGCAACAAACACTCCATCACCATTTCTCCCATCTATTTTCCAAATCACCAAACACCATCATTCAGCTTTTCTTCCACAAGCTGCAAATCAAAGCCCTCCTGCCATATTTTCCCTGTGGCAGGATATATTTCTCCAAATCCCAAATCACGAATTTCAATCACACCAATACCTTTCTCTCGAAAATAAACAGTAAGTTCCAACCTGGTGGCTTTTTTCTCCCTCACCGGAAAATCTTTTAATTTCACCTGAAATACCTGTTGGTTTTTCCCATCCAGACTTTTCGCCGTCACTTCTACCGCCTCATAATTTTGGGGAATCACCTCCACTGTCTTTTTTGCCTCATACCAGTGTAGGTCTGCTGAGAGCAACTCCACTTCCTGCTCCTTGCTGTTTCTCTTTCCCAGATTTCTTGCCTGAATCACAAAATTCATCTTTATATGCTCTTCTCCAAAATATATACAGCCAGAGTCTGCATCCTGCAATCTCTGCATCACATACCAGAGTCCACCGGTTCCATATAAATTCTGCCCCTTAAACACTCGTCTTCCCTGGCAAAGAAACTTTAAGGATTTATCATACCAGCGATGCTCAAAACCATCTCCTGTCAGATACACCACCGATGGTCTGCATTCTGCAAATATCATCCTGAAACACTCTAAAAATTTTTCATCATCCGCTTCTATTTCCTGTAGGCATAATTCCTTTACCGTCAGCAGTTTTGGCTGGGTATTCCCCCTGGCCTCCAACAGTTTTGCTGTGAGAAGTCCTTTATTGTAGTCTAACAAAAGTACACCTCTCTCGACCTGAACTTCCTCCTGGAATGCCGCATAGTAGGCAAAGGCCTCCTCATAGGAAATGAAAAAACATTTTTCTTTTTGTATTATAAGTGATGACAATACTTTCTGCCACATATAAACCACTTTTTTATCAAGCTTAGGCACCACAAAGGCACATCCGTCAATCTGCTCTAAAGATACATAATGAAGAAGCAAACTTAATGTTTTTTTCAAATACATAATCAACAATAACTGGATATCATATTCTTTTTCTTCTATCAACACCATTGATTGTTCCATCATATGGTCATAGACTCCTTCTACCAGAATCCCTTCTCCAGTCTCTGCTTTCTGCAAAGCCTCTTTTCCGTAATACCACTGTTCCACCCCTTTTCGCTTTGCCAGAGCAAAAGGAATTCTTATACTTTCCTCGTTGAAATTTGGTTTTACAGATATGATTTCTCCCTGCGTATCTGGGGAGATGATATTTATCTGACAATATTCTTCTCCTAATTCATAACCTACACAAACTTTTGTGCAATGGCAATTCTGTTTTTTCATGGTTATCCACCTACTTCATTACAAACAATTGTTTCGTCATATATTCCATTGTGTCATATTTGTCCAACAATATCTCCATTGTTTTTTCATCCTGCATGGTTCTACTGATAATACAGTCATTTAACATATTATAACGATCGTCCGAAACTTTCTCTATCTGATCTGCCATCATCATTCTACCGCTGCTCACCAGACTCTCCTGGTTTTCCTGCTGTTCTGTGATATAATATTGTATGGCCTCTGCAAAAAACAAAATAAAGTCTGCTGTGTACACACCTTCAAACCATTCTTTCATAGGAACCACATGGTATTCCCCATCCAAATGTTCAAAAGTGTAGTGCATTTGAACCAGACTTTTCCCTTTGGAGTGAAACTCAAAAATTGTTCTATTTTTCAAGGAAAGTAATTCCGGTATATCGTAGTTATAATTTTTCATAAATTCAAAATAGCAATTCTTTGTCAGATATTTTTTCAGGATGGGAGCAAGAACTTCCTCTCTTTTAACTAACGCCTCTTTATCCTGTGCACAGTATTTTAGCAGGGCAATCTCACAAATCTGTGGCAATTCTTCTCCTCCACGAATCATGTGATACAGGTGTTCCAAAATTCCAGGTTCCGTAATGCGTTCCTTTGAAAAATATTCAAAGCAAAGACTTGAAAGAAAGGCTTTTTCTATGCTTGGTCTAGCTCCCTGCCTTACATTATCCAGGAAAATATCTGAAAGTTCCTCCACATAAGAATGGGCAAACAACGCCTGTACTAACATTCGTTCCTCTAACTCATAATTATCCAGCCCAAACTCTCTTGCCGACTTCCACAGTGTACGCATTTGGGACAAACTTCCCTGATAGTGACCCACCAGATAAGCCAACAATTCCATATCATACTTTCCCTTGTCATAAAGATAATGGCACAACACACGAAACACCTGATCCTCATAGAGACTCTCTTGTTTTTCTCGTAAATACAGGCTGCACATTCTCAATAACAGTTTCAGATTAATCCCTTCCGCTCCATAAGCACACACATATTGATAGGATTTCTCATACATTTTCTCCATTATCATATATTCCACAATTCTGGCTCTGTCCTTAGTTTTCATGTCCTCCACTTCGATTTCCAACAGATAATTATCCAATTCCTCTGTTTTTTTGCTCTCATAATAATAATCCGCTATCTTTCCGTAGAATCCTTGTTTTTCCTCCGGTTTCAAAATCAGACTGTTCGATAGACTTCTCAACTGTTTTATATTTTTTTCCGTAACTTCCAGACATTCCCCTTTATTTATCAGCTTATGAATATAAATACCAATCTCATGCTTAGCATATTTAAAACACTGTTCCTCTAACTTAGCATCTCCTAACAGTCGTTTGGGTTCTTCTTTTAATTTGATTGGAAACTTTCTTCCAAATGCATCCTCACCTAACAGACAAAAAGTATCATTGTAAATATTTACGTAGGCAACACCATCCATACAAGGAAATACCTCTTCCAAAAACAACGCGCTATGGCGGACAAACACCCGAAGTACCTTTTCATCTTCTACTCTTACCTTGTAGGTAAACATCACTGCTGACAACGCATCTGCCTGTCTTTCATCCATAAAATCTTCCTTAAGCTCTTCTTGATAGATCAAAGCCAAATCTTCATTCATATGCTTGAGAGAAAGCTGTTCTCTGGCAAATTTATAAATCTGCTCTCTGTATTTTTCATATAGGTCATGATATTCTTCCTTATTTTGCAAAAGGCGAGCATAGATAAATGCCTGTTTTTTGTATCCCAAATCACACTGATACATAAAATACATCATCACATTTTTCGGTATTTTTTTCAAAGCAGAGGTATCCGCAGTCATCAGGTAATGTTCATACAGCCTTGTGATTTTCAGTTCATTCTCCACACCCTTGGCATACCATGTAAAGTATTTACTCTCCCTCTTGTCATTTTTTATCAACAAGCCACAGATTACCTGTAAGCATTCCACAGTGGGATAAATCTCATAGCTGGTCTTAAGTACCTGAAACAATGTGTTTGAGAATTTCTGTTCCTTCTGCGCCAGATAAACAATCCTAAGAGACAACTCTTCATTCAGCTGGCCTTTCTTTCCTGCCCAGTTTAACAATTTCACATCAAAATCATCTAAATGAGTGAGCACACAGTCATCTCTCTTTAAAATATTAAGTGCCTCCAGGTATAGAATGGGATTATCACAACCTTGGGAACAAAACTGCTTAATGTCATGATATTTTTCTTGCTTGTTATCCTCATAATCTTCCTGCAAATATAACTTTATCCACATTAACACCCAGTTGTTTACCTTTCTATCCAACAAATCTGTCACTGCCGAAAGCGCCTTATCCCTAAGGGACTCTTTGGGTTCTGCCAAAGCATTCAGATACAGATAATAACAATAATTTACTGGATCATTCCTTCTAAGCTGCCTTACATCCACATTATTTTTTAGTATAAAGACAGCTTCTTCCACCCTTTTTTCTGCCAGTAAAAGCTGAACCTGATAGAGCATAATCCCAATATCCTTTTTCCAGCGGATATTAGATTGTGTGATAGCTTCTGTAGATTTTAGAATCCAGGTAGAACTATTTATAATTTTCATACGAAAATCCATATAATACTGTATCAATTCAAAGATGAGTCTTTTATCCTTCCGAATATGTTTTTCTTTTTTTCCCTTATACGCAGTTACCTGATAATGCATGATAAATTTTCCCGCACGAAATGTGATCCTACCCACATTTTTTCCTGCATGCATTTTATCATAACGCACATAATAAGAATAAGGACAGAAATTACCCACAAATTCTTCCTGATGAAGATATTTTTTGGACAGTTCCAAAAACTCTGCATCTGACTCTACTTCCACTTCAAAATAGCCCCAATGTTTTTTATTTAACGGAATACTCTCCCGAATATCTTCTTCAACTTCAGAAAAATCTATATCATCCTGGTCAATCCAGAAGACAACCTCATCTTTTTTTCGAATGGCAATGAGAAACTCTTCCAAAGCATAATTTTTATCCACATTTCCCAATAATCCTTCATATAATGGGATATACTGTTTGTCGTGGGAAGAAAAAATTTCCACAAAATTTTCACTTTCAAATAGTCTTACTGCTTCGTTCCATGAATTTTGTGCAAGATTTGCAAAATGAAATAGATTACGGATGCTCCCCAAAGAGGAAGAAACATGACACTTATCTATGGTTGCCACAAAAGGAAGACTGTATTCTCCCGCATTGCTGATAATATCAATCTTTCCTTTCACCACTTCTCCTATCCCCATTCCCCTGCCATCAAACTTATAATAGATAACGTTCTCAGTCCCCCGGAAGGACGTCACAGAGCAGGTCATTCTTGGAGAAGATATGGTTAAATAACCTCTTAGTTCTTTATCTCCCCTTAATTTAAAACTCCCCTGAAAATTCTCACCCGGATGGAGATTACACTCTATCCGTTCCGGCGATATCACCAACACCGGCAATTCTGTATCAAATTCTCCCTTTGAAATTTTTTCCAATGTAATGTACACTGCTCTCAACTCCTGCTTTAAAATTTAACGGCACCTGTCCAGTGGTCCTGAACAGATACCCCTTAACGTATTCCACTTGTATTGAAAATATACTTTGTTTCAAATTCCTCCAGTGGAATGGCTTTGTCATAATAAAAGCCTTGTATATATTTTACCTGCATTTCCTCCAAGATTCTAAGCTGTTCTTTCTTTTCTATCCCTTCCACACACACAGACAAATCCAAGGTTTCTGCCAGTTCACTTATCATTTTGATAAAGGCCTTTGCATATTCATCATTCTCTATATCTGTCACAAAGGTCTGGTCAATTTTTATCACGTCCAAAGGAATTTCTTTGATATGATTTAAAGAAGAATATCCTGTGCCAAAATCATCTAATGCTATACCAATTCCAAGGGCACGAATGTCTGAAAGCACTCTTTTCATCGTAGCCATATCATTGATTGCCAGGCTTTCTGTAACCTCCAGAATCAGATTTTTGGGATCGATACCCACTTCTTCCACCGTGTCTTTTATAATATCCACAATATTATTCTGCAACAACTGCACTACGGATAGATTTACATTGACCTTATAATCCGGATGTCCCAACTCATTCCAATTTTTACAAGCCTTACAAGCCTGTCTTAACACATGCGTACCAATGGGGTTAATCAAACCAAGATACTCCGCCAACGGAATAAATTCTGCCGGTGAAACCATTCCCATATTGTGGTGTTTCCAACGAAGCAATGCCTCTGCTCCTCTGCATTTTACACCATCTTTGTGTTTCATATCCATGATTGGCTGATAATAAACAATAAAGTCTTTAAAACCAATACTGCTGGAATCCCGCATATTTTTTTCCAAATCCAGTCTTTTTTTTGAACTGGAGCCACTTGACTCTGTGTAATAATAAACTGTATTCTTTCCCATTTTTTTTGCTTCATACATAGCGATATCCGCTTTTTTTATAATGTCATTTGCATCATTTGCATCATTTGGGAAGTCTACCACACCAATACTGGCTGTACAATAATAATCGGTATTATTCAGGCACCAGGGTTTATTAAACATTTGTATTAACTGTTCTAACACCTGTTGTTTTCTCTCATAATATTCCTCTGGGAGAATCATAATAAATTCATCCCCACCCATACGATAACAGGTATTTTCAATCTCCTTGATTCCTTTCATACTGTTTGAGATACTTTGCAATAAAATGTCTCCATATTGATGTCCTAGTCCATCATTGATATTTTTAAAGTTGTCCAAATCCAGGTAAATCAAGCTTCCTGACTTTTTGTTATTTTTTACACGTTCCACACATTTTTTCAAGTCACGCTCACAACGCATTCTATTGTATAACCCAGTAAGGAAATCATTGTTGGCATGCTGCTCAATCTTCTTTTGGTAATTTCTCTTATCCGTCACATCATAAAGTGCACACAGCACTGCTTCCCTGCCATCTACCCATACAAATTCCGTATAATGTAAGTCATACCAATGCTTTGATTTTTCCTCATAAAATTCCTTCAATTTGCTGTTATAACTTATTTTCTTTCCTGCTCTAAGCTTCTGTGGCAGATTTCCCTGTTCTAACTCTTCTCCAAACACCAGATTTACCAAATGATTGGTAAAAAGAATTTCATCACTTGATTTATCTGTTACTAAAATTCCACATCCCACGTTATCTAAGATTGTTTCCATGGATTTATAAGAACTATCCAGGGAATTTTTTGCAATTCTTTTGGCCAAAATACTTTGTATCACTTTGCATACATCAGATAGCAAGTTGATATCCGACACCTGCCATGCACGTTCCCTGTTTACGTCTATAATATTAAAATACATTACCACTTCATCATTCACAAAGACCGGCAGGGATGCTAAAGCCTTGATTCCAAAGGTTTCAAACTGTTTTTTTGTAATTTCCGGCAACATCACATTGCTGGAAATAAACACTGGACGTTCGTTGCTTAACGGCCATTCTTCAAAGCCAATATTTTTTTGTGCCAGACACTCTTTCTTTTGTGTCTTATCTATCCTGCACAATATTTCATAAACCTTTTCCTGCCTGTTTACCTTAAATAAATTTCCCACGTCGGCCTTTAAATATTCCATGGTACTTTCTAGCACATTCTCCACAATATCCTCATATTTTTCGGAGGAATCCAGATTGCGCACAATCCTGGTCATCGCCTGATTTCTGTGAAGTTCTTCTTTCATCTTTTCCTGAGCCAGTCTGCTTTTCTTAGCTTCTTCGTTGGCATTCATCACCAAAAAGCTTTCTGCAAAAAGTTTTCTTACCAGTACACGGGAAAGTTCCATTCTGCTGCGAAGTTCCTGAGGGGTCACCACAGTTTTTATCCTGCTCCACCACCCCTGTTCCTCATTTTGAATCACTGCAAAGCTACACCAGAAAATCACAGGCTTTCCACACACTGTTATGGCTGTCCCTACCAATTTGATGTATGGACAATTACTGTCTGCAATCACCTGTTCTTCATAAGGATTATCCCTTAACTGTGAAAGCAAAACTTGAAAATAATCCTTTGGCACATGTTCCTGTATCAGCGCCAACTCTTCTAAGTCTCCTGAAAATTGTGTCATGGAATTTCCCTGTGCATCTTTACAAACCACAAATATATTGGCAACCTTTGCATAACAGTCCTGAATATATTGTAGTTCCTCTCCCGGAATCCCTGCGACGTATTTATTATCTTTTTTTTGATTTTCACTGTCTGTACTCATATTAACACCTATCCCATTTTCGTTTCCAAAATAATTCCTACCCCATCTCTTTATTCTACATGAAAAAAGGTATGAATGCAACCTCCTAAAACAATTGCCTTCACACCTTTATTAACAGTTTGTTACTGTTACACACCTTTATTCTATATATCTTCGTTTTTTGTATAACCTACAATATTTAAACAATGATCTGAAATTCTCTCCAGACTGGCCAGCATGTCCAGGAAAATAATTCCCGCATTGGCGTTACACTGTTGTTTTGCCAGACGTTTGATATGTTGCTTACGAAGTTCTTCTTCCATGTCATCTATGAAAGCTTCATCCCTCTCCACAATGTCAATTGCCCTTTCATCTTCCGTCTTTAAGACTTCCACCGATTTTTCAACAGCCTCCTCTGTCTTTTCAAATACTCTGGTAATTCCCTTGATTGCCACTTCTGAGAACTTTAATTCCTGCTTTTGCAGATTTTCTGCCAGAGATGCAATGCTGTCACAATGGTCTCCAATTCGTTCATAGTCTCCCACCGTATAGAACAGATTACTTGCCATAACATTCTGTTCTTCCGTCAACGGAAGTTTATTTATTTTCAAAAGATAGTTGGATATCAATTCTGCATACCTGTCCAGACTTTCTTCTATTTTGTATGCTTTTTTTATTTTCTTTGGATTATTGTCCACAATCGCCTGTTTTACCGTTTTTACATGTTTTACTGCAAGTTCTCCCATGTGTTCAATTTCCAACAATGCATTCTCAAGTGCAAAAGACGGAGTTTCCAAAATACGGTCATCTAAATGACGGATAATGACTTCCACTTCATCCTCTTCTGAGCTTTCTCCCCCTCGCAAAATGATTTCTGATGCCTTTACCAAAAATCCTGCAAACGGGAACATAATTACCGTATTCGCAATATTAAACACTGTGTGGAAGATAGAGATTTCCACGCTGGAAACGCTGGATGTGCCCATTTGTCTGTTGAGCAAAAAGAAGACAAACATAATAATTCCAAAAATCACTGCGCCCATCACATTAAACAACAAGTGAATCACAGCTGCTCTTTTTGCATTTTTTTGTGCACCTGCACTGGACAGCAGCGCAGTAATACAGGTCCCAATATTTTGTCCCAACATAATAAACACAGCAGAGTTCCAGTTTACCATTCCGTTAATAGCCAGTGTTTGCAAAATACCCACGGATGCTGATGAACTCTGAATAATGGCTGTAACCACCGCACCTGTCAGTATTCCTAAAAATGGATTGGAGCCTAACGTCTGGAATGCTTTCGCAAAAATCGGTGCATCTTTATATGGCTCAATAGATGATGACATAAAGCTTAGTCCAATGAAAAGAATACCAAAACCAATGGCAATCTGGCTCAAATCAATCTTCTTTTCATCTTTGGAAAACATAATTCCAAAAGCCCCGATTCCAATAATCAGCGGAGCAATAAATTCAGGTTTGAAAAAAGCTCCCCATTCGCTCATGGAAACAAGCCAGCTGGTTACCGTAGTACCTATGTTGGCACCCATAATAACCCCAACTGCCTGAGTAAGTTCCAGCAACCCTGCGTTGACAAATCCTACCACTAATATTGTTGTTGCCGAACTACTCTGAATGATTGCCGTAACTGCCGCACCTACCAGGACTGCAATAAATCTGTTATTCGTCAACACTGCCAACAAATGTTTCATTTTGTTACCGGCTGTTTTCTGCAACCCTTCCGCCATTACATGCATACCATATAGAAACATTCCAAGTCCGCCAACGAACTTAAACAACATTTCCACATCTGACATCGACATATTTTGTCCTCCTAAATTGTTCTGTGATCTTTCGTCAAGAATCCACACTATTCTTAATTAAAATTTTGCTCAAACAAATTTATTTTATCTAATCTTTCAGATATTGTAAAGAATTATCATGGAAAAAAATATATATTTTATCTTTTGTTTATGATTTGTCCGCAGTGCAAAGACACTTTCTTTACTGTACAGACGCAAGCTTAACACTTGCTGTTAAGCTATGCGCCAAGAATGATATTGTAGTAAGTAACAGTTTAGCCTATGGCTAAACTGTTACACACTTTCTTTGTGTTGCGGAATGAAAGGGGATTTTCCATTGCATCTTAGAAAAACATATGCTAACATGAGGGTATTAGTTCCCCTGTATTTAGCAACATGAAAGGATATCTTATAAGAAACATGAGAAATATAAAATTAATTTTAGAATATGATGGAAGCCGTTATAACGGCTGGCAACGTCTTGGCAAAGACGACAATACCAACACTTTGGAGAATAAATTATCAGAAGTGATTAAGAAAATGTCAGGAGAAGATGCCACACTTTACTGTGGATGCAGAACAGAAACCGGAGTACACGCACATTATCAAGTAGTAAATTTTAAAACCGCATCCCCATTGAAATTATACGAAATCAAAAATTATTTTAACCGTTATCTTCCCATGGATATTGCGGTTTTAGAAATCGAAGAAATGCCGGAACGCTTTCATGCGGCTTTGAATGCCAAAGCAATCACATATATGTACCGCATTTGTATCAGCCAGGTTCCTTCCGTTTTCGAGAGAAAATACGTTTACTACAGTTTCAAAAAACCGGATGTGGATAAAATGAAAATTGCAGCAAACCATTTGCTGGGAACCCACGATTTCAAATATTTTTCTTCTGTAAAAAAAGCAAAATCCACCACAAAAAATATTTCTTCCATCGAGATTTATTCCGATGAAGAGGAAATCCAGATTTCTATCACAGCCAACGGTTTTCTGCATAATATGGTTCGTATGATCGTGCAGACTCTCATTGATATCGGTCTCTCTAACCGACCTATAGAGGATACCAAACGAATTCTGGAAGGAAAGGAAACCGCTTCCACTCCTGCCAAAGCCCAGGGATTATTTTTGGAACATATACAGTATTAAAATTTCGCTGACACGAGTATTCTCTCGTGTCAGCGATGAAAAAATGCAACAGTTTAGCCTATGGCTAAACTATTACAAAAAAATACATCCATATTCCTTGTTATGCATCAACAGACTTTCCCGAACCGTACCGCAATTTTGCAATCCACAACAGCACTGCTTTACAGACATTATCCATTATCATACAATACCAGACCGCCTGTAAATCCAGCTTCCAGACCACAACACAAAGATAAGAAAACAAGATTCTCACTCCCCACATACTGGCAGTTTCAATCACAAAAGCATACTGATTCTTTCCCAGTCCATTAAAAATCCCTTCCAACACAATCATCAATCCGAAAAATGGTTCCGAAAAGGCTACCAATTTTAACATATCAGCACCTAGCAGGGCTACTTCCTCCACCGGAGTAAATAATTTCATCAACGGGACTGCAATGAAATACAATACCATCCCGGACAAAAACATCATGGCAACGGTAAGATAAATACTTACCTTACAGACATGGTCTAACTTCTTTTCATCCTGTTCCCCCAAGGCAATTCCCACCAGGGTTGAGGTGGCAGTTCTTAAACCGTATCCAGGAATGTAGAACAAAGTTTCTGCCGTTACCGCCAGGGAATGTGCCGCAAACACTCTAGTGCCCATACCAGACACCAGCCTGGCAAAAATCACATAACCAAAACAGGACGTAAGACTGTTCCCCATAACAGGCATTCCAATACAAACCACTTCCTTTGTTGCCTCCCAGTCAAAAATATCCCTTAATTTTTCCCACTTCCAATATAACAACCTATTCCTTCGATATGCCACAAACATCAAAATCCCCCCAACCGTATATGAGATTGCCGAAGAAATTGCTGCCCCTGTCACATTCCAGTCCAAGCCAAAAATAAACACCATATTCAAACCGATATTGAGGAGATTGGAAAGCAAATTAATATACATTGGGGTTTTTGTGTCCTTTGTTGCCCGAATCACTGAGCCTAAGACAGAAGATGTAACACGAAACAGCATAGGCAGACTGATAATCATAAAATATCTGGATGCACTCTCACATATATCCGGGGCTGCCCCCATCCACTCTGGAATATATTTTCCCAACATCAAAGAAGGTACCCCCACGATAAAAGTACATACCAAAATAAAAAAAACTGCCTGTTTTGAGTATTTCGTTATATTTTCTTTCTTATCTGCCCCTATATTCCTTGCTATCAATGCCAATAAAGCAACTGCTGCCCCGTGAGGTATACTGTTTACCACCCATGTAATGGTCGTTGTCACACTTATGGCTGCCGTAGCATTTTCCCCCAGACTGCCTACCATTGCTGTATCTACATACTGAAGTAAGGTAGACAAAACCTCCTCTAATATTGTAGGTATGGATAAGGTAATCAAAGTCCTGAGAATACTCCCTTTGTCCCTGACACTTTCTGATATTTTACCTCTCATTTTCCCTCTCCTTCCGCACAGTATTTTTTAAGGGCAAAATATTAGGGCCAAATATTTTGGCCCTTGTTTTTTCTACTCTGTAATTTCAATCCATAAATTCAATCGAACACTGCCCTTTTGCATACTGGTCATCACTATATTGGCTACATACTGTCCAGGTTTCGCATCAATGGATCTGATGTTCAATGAATTTTTTTCACTATCCGGGTGAACATATAGCCCAACGTCATCATAAGTTATTTTTGAAATATAATAATTACCTGTGTCAAAATGTTCAAATTCCACGGTAGCAATATCATTTTCCTTCAACTTAATTCTACTCACATTCAATTCTGGCTGACCTGTAGGTGTCACCAGAGGTTGATGTACCGCCTGACCATCTGCCATAGCTGTCTCAATCTGATTGTGCATAGTCGCACCTGTAACTAATATTCCCCCAACCAAAATGATGCCTGCTGTCAACATCCTCCCTCTTTGGTTCGAAATATTAATCATAAATTCATAACTCCTTCTTTCACTTCTTTCTATTTAATACAATTATTTTAACATTTGTTTAATAATTTTGCAATATTTTTTATACATTTAAATTGTAAACAATTTGTTAAGAAACACCCCTTATTTTATAACTGATTTTCTGTTATGGAAGGAGTGATGGTCTGTTCACCAATGCCATAAAAACTGTCGTGTTCTTCCTTGTCTACCTCTCTGGAATTCCCTTTCATATATGCATCTACCGCCATTTTAAACTTTGTCCATTCCTCCTCATTGTCCACAAAATACTTGGGACAAGCTTTTCCCGTCACGTCATAATGGCGAATCACTGCATCCGCCTCTAAATTAAACTTGGTGCATAGATAAGCGCAAAGCCTAACCACAGAATCATAGGTGGCATCGTTAAACTTTCCAGTCTCATCCATATGACAACATTCAATACTTATAGTATCGAAATTTCTCTGATTGGAAGCATATGCTCTCTCTGAGGTAGGAATACACTGAATCACTTCTCCCTCCAGCCCCACTACAAAATGGCTGCTGACACTGGTAAGATGACTGTCTTTTAACCCATCAAAAAAATCACGGTTTTGCTGTGCTGTAGTTCCCGGATTTGCTGTGTAGTGTACTACAATGCCTGTTATTTTCTCTGTAGAAATCTGAGGTCTGGAATATTCATTTGGTGTTATCAATTGAACATCTATCTCAGGTTTGTTTTCCATAATTCGGTACACTGTAGTGTCCTTTTGCTTTTCCTCCACAAACTGTATACTTTCTTTCACACTTTTGTGGTGAACAATGCCATTGATAATAAGAACCAGTGCAAGGATGATCAGCGCTCCTCCACCAAAAACACAAATTCTTGCAATATAAACCTGCCTTCTCCTTTTTTTCATCCGCAACGCTTTTCTTCTCTGATATTCTTCTGACTGTCTGTAATTTTTTCTCTGAACATTTCCCCTGTCTCCTCTGGGAATATCTCTTTGGTTATTTCTATCTTCCATAATCCCCTGTTTCCTTTCCGTTATTGGCATTCAAAAACACACTCATGTTACAGTATACCACAGGTTTCGACAAAATTTCTTAATTTTTTTTAAATACTTTCTTTTTATTCTTTTAAACAAAAAACTCCCATGAAATTCATGAGAGCCTTTTATCAATTCCCTGTATTTTTTAATTTTCTACACTGTAGTTTGGAGCTTCCTTTGTAATATGAATATCATGTGGATGACTTTCCTTTAAGGATGCTGCTGAAATCTTAACAAATCTACCATTTTCCTTTAATGCCTGAATATTTGGTGCTCCACAATAACCCATACCGGAACGAATACCACCCATGAGCTGGAATACAGTATCCTCTAAGGTTCCCTTGTATGCCACACGGCCTTCTACACCTTCCGGTACCAGTTTCTTGGCATCTGTCTGGAAGTAACGGTCCTTGCTTCCGTTTTCCATGGCTGCAATACTTCCCATACCACGATATACCTTGTATTTTCTTCCCTGATACAATTCGAAAGTACCCGGAGCTTCATCACAGCCTGCGAAAATACTTCCCATCATACATACATTTGCACCTGCTGCAATTGCCTTTGTCATATCTCCAGAATACTTGATACCGCCATCTGCAATAATTGGAATACCGTATTCTTTCGCCACTTCATAGCAGTTCATAACAGCTGTAATCTGAGGTACACCAATACCTGCAACCACACGGGTAGTACAGATAGAACCTGGTCCAATACCAACCTTTACAGCATCTGCCCCTGCTTCAATTAAGGCCCTGGTAGCTTCTCCTGTTGCCACATTACCTGCAATCACCTGCAAATCCGGATATTTTTCCTTAATCATTTTCACACAGTTAATTACGTTCATAGAATGTCCGTGAGCAGAGTCAAGTACAATGACGTCAACTCTTGCGTTCACCAATGCTTCTACTCTTTCTAAACAGTTAGCTGTAATACCTACGCCGGCACCACACAAAAGTCTTCCCTGTTCATCCTTTGCTGCCAATGGATATTTAATCTGCTTTTCGATATCCTTAATTGTGATTAATCCCTTTAAATGAAAGTTTTCATCAACAATCGGCAGTTTTTCTTTTCTGGAAGCCGCCAAAATTTTCTTTGCCTCTTCCAAAGTGATTCCTTCCTTGGCTGTTACCAAACCTTCCGAAGTCATACACTCCTTAATTTTCTTAGTATAATCTGTTTCAAATTTAAGATCACGATTGGTAATAATACCAACTAATTTTCTGCCTTCTGTAATAGGTACACCGGAAATTTTAAACTTTGCCATTAAATTATTGGCATCTTCTAATGTATGTTCTGGGGATAAATAAAATGGATCCGTAATGACACCATTTTCTGAACGCTTTACTTTGTCTACCTCTTCTGCCTGCGCCTGAATTGACATATTCTTATGAATAATACCAATTCCACCCTGTCTTGCCATAGCAATTGCCATTCTTGACTCTGTTACTGTATCCATTCCCGCACTCATCATTGGGATGTTCAGCTTAATTTTCTTTGTAAGCTGTGTAGATAAGTCAACCTGATTTGGAATCACTTCCGAATAGCCTGGTACTAAAAGTACATCATCAAATGTAATGCCTTCACCGATAATTTTACCCATTAAAATATCCTCGCTTTCTTTCTTATGAATTTTGAATTTGTGGGCACTGCCCGATTCTTGTATCTATTCAGCCATTCTGAACAGATACAATTTTAATTCGAATAGAAAGCGGATAAAGTTATCCGCTTTCTATCTCACAAAACAGCATCAACCACACTCTTTCACAAAATGCTGTTTTCTATTCATTTCTTGTATTGACTAAGTTTATCAGACTTTTTCTCTCATGTCAATAAATGTATTACAAATTCCTACATATTTTTGCGTTTTCCATAAAAATTTTTCTTGGTGCTACGTTGTACATCATAGATAAGATTTCCTGATTTAACTCCATAAGGATAAGATACTGGATTTCCTTTCCATTAAATATTACTGTATAGCTTGGTTTCCCTGTTTTACTTGTGAAATCAAGTTTTTTTAATTCTTTATTTTTATACTCTTGAAGGTGCTCTGAGCCTGTAGGTGCTACCATATCAATCTTCTCTATCGGCATATTGATTACCGCCTTACGTTTGTCTTTTGCAATAATCTTATCCACACTAAGTTCCCCACCTACGAATAAATATTCATATTCTAAGTCAACCTTTCCACGAAACAGGTAGTAGATTCCACAAAAAGCTGCCGCAACAAAAAAGGTAATCATATTTCCTAACAGTGTAAGAAGTACGCTTGCACCGATAATTCCTATAATAAGGGCCTTTGCTATCACTGCCCCGATTGGTGGTTTTCGTTTAATTAAAAGTTCTACGTATGATTCTGACATAGTTTCTTCTCCTTCTCTGATTTTACTCTACAATTATTGCCCTTGACAAAATCCGGCAACAATAAACATTTTAACAAATGACATATAATAAGAAAAGACCTTTTTTTATTCTTCTTCCTTATTTTATATTTTTTATAAGAATTTAAGATTTTCAAACTGTTTTTATGTTATAATGCTTGTGACTGTTCCGTGACTCTGAACAGATACGAATGCTTTATGTTATTTTTGTAGGGAGGTTACCATGAAAGCAACAAAGCAGATGTTACACAAAAAACTGTCCTACCTTTGGGACTACTACCGATTTCATATAATTGCAGGTGTTTTCGTCCTGATTCTTATCATTGCAGGGATTTGTTTTTCCATGCAAAACAATAAACCCATATTTTTAAACGGCTATTTTCTCAATGCTGACTGGGGGGATGAACTGGCTGGAAAAATGTTAGAAGACTATGCGAATTCTAAAAACTGTGATTTAACTCAGTACAAAGCTTATTTTAATAGTTCCGTCTATATTGATACAGAATTGAAAGACCAGATGAGTTCCGTTGCCTACACCAAGGTGATGTCAGAATTTGACATGAAACGGGTGGACTTCTTTTTTGCGAATCAAACTATTTTTGATTATTTTGGCCCCAAGGAAGCATTTCTTGACTTAGAAAAGAATCTGCCAAATGATTTATTAGAGAAATGTCAGGATAATCTGATAAAAACCCAGCAATATGATGAAAACAACAAGGTAGTAGGAGATTATGTTGCCGGAATCGATGTAAGCAATACCAAAAAACTGAAAGAGTATGAAAAATCCCGGAAAATGTATGAAGATTCTCCTGTCATCTTTTCTGTTGCCTATAATACCATTCGTTTGGAAGAAGTGATTGATTTTTTAAGATGGCTGGATGAATAGAAAAAAGACGCAAGGGACTGTGCAAGCACAATCCTGCGTCTTTTTATTTTCCACCTGGCTGGCAAAAACTGTTACACTACATCATTCCCATACCTGGAGCACCTGCTGGCATTGCTGGTGCGTCTTCTTTGATGTTTGCTACTACGGATTCTGTGGTAAGTAAGGTAGATGCTACACTAGTTGCATTCTGTAATGCACTTCTTGTAACCTTAGCAGGGTCAAGGATTCCCGCTTCTACCATGTTTACATACTGTTCATTTAGTGCATCAAATCCCATTCCTGGTTCTAATTCTCTTACTTTATTAATAATCACAGAGCCTTCTAAACCTGCATTTGCACTGATGTGATACAATGGTGCTTCCAATGCCTTTAAGATTAACTTAGCTCCTGTCTTTTCATCTCCATCTAATGTTTCCACTAACTTAGCTACTTCCTTAGATGCATGAATGTAAGCAGAACCACCACCTGCGATGATACCTTCTTCTACTGCTGCCTTTGTAGCTGCCAGTGCATCTTCCATACGAAGCTTAGCTTCCTTCATTTCTGTTTCTGTTGCTGCACCAACACGGATAACTGCAACTCCACCTGCCATCTTAGCAAGTCTTTCCTGTAATTTTTCTTTATCAAACTCAGAAGTTGTCTCCTCTAACTGAGCCTTAATCTGAGCCACACGTCCATCAATTGCTTCCTTAGAACCTTCTCCGTCCACAATGATTGTGTTTTCTTTCTGAACCTTGACAGATTTTGCACGTCCAAGCATGTCGAAAGTAGTTTCCTTTAAGTCCATACCAAGTTCATCAGAGATGACCTGACCACCAGTAAGGATTGCAATATCCTTTAACATTTCTTTTCTTCTGTCACCGTATCCTGGAGCCTTCACTGCTACTACGTTGAACGTTCCTCTTAATTTATTTACGATTAAGGTAGTTAGAGCTTCTCCTTCTACATCTTCTGCAATAATCAATAATTTTGCTCCTGACTGTACAATCTGCTCTAAGATTGGAAGAATATCCTGGATATTAGAAATCTTCTTATCTGTGATTAAGATATATGGATTGTCAAGGCTTGCTTCCATCTTTTCCATGTCTGTAGCCATGTATGCTGAGATATATCCTCTGTCAAACTGCATACCTTCTACTAAGTCAAGTTCTGTCTGCATTGTCTTTGACTCTTCGATTGTGATAACACCGTCATTGGAAACCTTTTCCATAGCGTCTGCTACCATATTTCCAACTTCCTCATCTGCTGCAGAAATTGCTGCAACCTTTGCGATATGATTCTTGCCCTGTACTGGAGCAGCCATATTCTGAATTGCTTCTACCGCTGCCTTTGTTGCCTTCTTCATACCCTTTCTTAAAATGATTGGGTTTGCACCTGCTGCTAAGTTCTTCATTCCTTCGTTTACCATTGCCTGTGCAAGAACAGTAGCTGTTGTGGTACCATCACCTGCAACGTCGTTGGTCTTTGTTGCCACTTCTTTTACCAACTGTGCTCCCATATTTTCAAAAGCATCTTCTAATTCTACTTCTTTTGCAATGGTAACACCGTCATTGGTAATCATTGGTGCACCGAAAGAACGATCAAGCACTACGTTTCTTCCCTTAGGTCCGATGGTTACTCTTACGGTATCTGCTAATTTATTTACACCTGCTTCTAATGCTGCTCTGGCTTCTGCGCCATATTTAATTTCCTTTGCCATGTTTGTTATCTCCTTTACCTGATATTTTCAATCAATCTTTTTCATTAATCTTCCACTACAGCTACAATATCATTCTGCTTTACTACGATGTACTCGTCATTTCCAAGCTTTACTTCCTGTCCTGAGTATTTAGAGAAAATTACCTTATCTCCTTCTTTTACCAACATGGTAACTTCCTTGCCATCTACCACTCCACCTGGTCCTACAGCGATAACCTCTGCCTGCTGTGGTTTTTCCTGTGACTGACCTGGCAAAACGATTCCTGACTTTGTTACCTCTTCAGCTTCTAACTGCTTTAAAACTACCTTATCTCCTAATGGTCTTAACTTCATTTCTATTTCCTCCTTTTTCTTATTTACCTGTGTTATTAGCACTCCTTTGATTCGAGTGCTAATCGATAGTGTTATATTATCACTTTATGATAAATGTGCAATCTCATTTATCTGTATTTATCCTCATTTATATTTGTATATTTTTATTTATCTCCATTTATCTCGCTTTTCCTTATATTCCGTATTTTGAGAAGATTTCATTTTATTTTTATTTTGTTTATTTTCTGTTTTTATTTCTATTTTTCCATTGCAGCCTGTAATAGTCTATAAATCTCTGGCTTTTCCTTCTTCATATTCAATGGTTCTAAGGCCTTGGTAACCATCCCATGAACCGTACTTCCGGTATTTAACAGTTCTCCATCACTTTCCCGGAATACCTTGTAGGAAAACTCCACCTTTACCATATTTAATTTTGTCACAGATGTTTCCACAATCACAGTGTCATTATATTTGGCAGCTTTTATGTATTTACAATTTAAGCTGAGCAAGGGAAACATCACTCCATTGGCCTCGATTTCATCATAGGGCATTCCCATCTCTTTGGTAAAATCGGTTCTGCCTACCTCATACCAGATAGGATAATTGGAATGATGTACGATTCCCATCTGATCTGTCTCTGCGTATCTAACTACTAATTTTGATTTACTTGTCATTTTTTTCTCCTTTTCTATTCCATGGACTCTTGAAATTTCAAACATAACATAATAATATCGTATCTGTTCAGAACCAATGAACAGATACGAACCTTACAGTAAATGTAAGGTTCTGATTGAAGAGAGTGAATACATAGAAAAATCGGTCAATGCTTACGCATGCAAAATTGCCCGATTTTTGTAAAATTTACATTTTCTTACGGTGTCAGCAGTAAATGCTGACAC
>CACXGE010000079.1 GCA_902767135.1 uncultured Lachnospiraceae bacterium
ATGGATGCTTTCGCATCCTGGACAGGTATTGAGACCTGTGGGATTATCATATCATTTTAGGTGACTGGATTCCATTCTTTTGACTGAATTTTTTCATTTTTGTAGGATTTAGCACTGGGATTTTTCTTTATAGTGAATTTTTCACAAAATTTTGTAGTGCAATTCAAAGGTTTGCACAAGGGAGATATTGTTAGGAAAACGGAGGCGTATCCTGAAAAGATGGATACGACCCCGTTTTTCATGGGAAGGTTATCTGCCTTCACTGGTTCTGGGAACCCGGTTCCCGGTATCATCCATACAGTACTTTACATACACTTATTAAAATTTATCTTGTTTTTAAATCGTTTTGACAAGTCTGTATTCCGAATCTTCATCTTTCCCTATTCTCTTTCCTTTATTCTACCACTGCGGTATGCATCTAACAACCTCCTTAATTCGCAAATTTCTTCCAAAATTTCCTGACCCTTATCGATATCTGCAATATTTATGCGTTTCTCCATTCTCTCCACAATTTTTACCACAGGGGTCTGCTGCATTCTGCCTTGCACAAAGGGCTTATGCTCTGCCAAGCTCAAACAATGAGAATCATAAATCAAAGTATAGCCTGCTATCCCCGTAGTTTTCTGATAAGCTTTGGAAATACCACCATCTATGACAAAAAGCTTTCCCTGTGCTTTCACAGGACTTTCTCCCTCTTTCATCCTCACAGGAACATGGCCATTGATAATATGACCTTTTTCTTTATCTATACCAAATTGCTCTAATATTTCCTCACATACCTCTTTACTTTCGCAAAATTTATAATATGCATTATAGCATTCTTGATGCAAAGACTTTTCTTCCAGAAATATCCTTTCAAAGAAACTCATTTTATTTTTTCCATACAAAGGGGAGTTTGCTCCGCACCATAAATACCACATAAAATCCGATGCATACTGCTTCTCTTCTCCTTCTTCTCCAAAATACGCTTTATTTATCAGGGAATCTATCTTATCTAACAATGGTTTCCGGCTGTACCTTTCCCCTTGAATATTCACTCTGGCATATGTACCGTCTTCTTCCATGGGAATACAGCCATGAAACATCAGATTATCATTGCACACCTGATACATAGAACCATGGGACAGCAAAAACTTCATATGCTTTTGCAGCTTTTCACTGTGACGAAAGGAATTTACCAGAACGGTAAGCAGTTCTCTTTCTTCTTCGGAAAGCACCAGGGGATTCTTCTTATCTACCGTAGGAAAATTGGTATCCTTTAACTTATAACTTTTTCCCTTTTCTTCTATTGTAAAGTGTGTAAAATCTACTCTGCTAAATACGTCCCTCTCATTCATTCCCCATTCTTCATGTGCTGCAATCATCTGTCCTTCCAGCTTTAACTGGATAATAGTAATTGCCTTGTGCATTTTTGCCACCAGATGGACGTCCACAGGATCATAAATATTATCATCCAAGGTACTGGGATAAAACAGATTGCAGGAATCTTTGGCATACACTTTTCCAGCAAAGACTGCCAGTGCCCTAAGATTGATTCCATATCCATCCTCTAATAAATCTACATTATTATATTTCATAGAAATTCTAATTACATTAGCCACAAGCACCGGATTACCCAGGGCAGCACCCAACCAGGAAATATCATGATTTCCCCACTGAATATCCACATCATGCATAGTCATTAATTCTTCCATAATAATGTCAGCTCTAGGTCCTCTGTCAAAAATATCCCCAATAATATGCAGCTTATCTATTGCCAGAGACTGTATCAGTTTACACAAAGATATAATAAACTCATCTGCAATCTTTGTATCTATGATAGTGTGAATAATCTCTTCGTAATAAAAATCTTTGTTAATATCATCTGTCACATTAAGAAGCTCGTCTAATATATACAAAAAATCCTTAGGAACACGCTTACGCACTCTTGAACGTGTATATTTAGCGGATACAGCCTGACAAATCACTATCAGACGATATATCACAAGCCTTCTCCACTCATCCGTCAATAATTGTCCCGCTTCCAATTCCTTCAGAGTCCTCTCCGGATAATATATTAAACTTGCAAGTTCTTCCCTTCCACTACCAGAAACACTCTTTATAAGTACTGTATCTATTTTTTTCTTAATCATGCCCGAAGCACTTTTTAACATATATAGAAATGCTTCATATTCCCCGTGTAAATCACTAAAAAAGTATTCCGTTCCCTTCGGCAGACTTCTTATTGCAGACAGATTTATCATTTCACTTGCTACACTTTCCACGGTAGGATACTTTTCAGAAAGCCACTGTAAGTATTTATCTTTCATTCTTTCACGTCACCTCATTTTAAAAAATACAGGACTGCCAACATGTGGCAGTCCCTTTCATTTTACTTTTATGTCACGCAAGGCATCATTTGCATAAATCGTATCTGTTCAGAACCACTGAATAGATACGAAAATCGGTCAATGCTTACGCATGCAAAATTGCCCGATTTTTGTAAAATTTACATTTTCTTACGGTGTCAGCAGTAAATGCTGACAC
>CACXGE010000080.1 GCA_902767135.1 uncultured Lachnospiraceae bacterium
TGGAGGAAAACTTCCGAGCCAGCCAGAGGGTGTTATCAAGTTTTCGTGTCCTGATGTGGATGTGCTAAATATTTTTAAGATAGAAGTGGAAGAATAGATAGGAAGATACAATTGAAAAAGAATTTAATAGAAATTTCAGATGAATTGTTTATTCCGATATATAAAAGATTTCCAGTAATATTTGATCATGGTGATGGAATATATCTTTATGATACAGATGGTAAGGAATATCTCGATTTTGCAAGTGGAATAGGCGTTATGGCATTAGGATATAATAATACAAAATATAATGAGGCATTGAAAGCACAGATTGATAAGCTTTTGCATGTCCAAAGGTGTTCTACATGAATCAGGAAGGTGTGGCTGAGGCAGTTGATCAGGAAGTTGATGCTGACGATGTGTCATCTGCAAATGATGCGATGAATAGTTGTCCGGTCCAGGCAATTGAAGAAAGATAAAAGAGGTTTCCACATGGTTGAACAGATTTATAAATTAACGCAGGAAAATAAAAAGACGATTGAAAAAATCATAATGGATGAGAATATCCATTTAAAATGGTAAAAGGAGAGTATATATTATGGAAAATAAAATGTTTTGTTATCAGTGTGAACAGACTGCAGGATGCAGTGCCTGTACAGGAAACGCAGGCGTATGCGGAAAGAAAGCCGATACTGCAAAATTACAGGATGAGCTTACAGGAGCTTTGATCGGACTTGCAAGAGCAACAGAAGGGTCAACAGTTCCGACAGCTAGTACTTATCAGGCAATCATCGAAGGGTTATTTACTACTATCACAAATGTCAGCTTTGATGATGATTCTATCAGTGAAATAATCAAAAAAGTCCAGGCAGAAAAACAGAAACTCGTTCCGGATTGCAGTACCTGTGAATCTCCATGCGGAAGAAATGATGATTATGATATGGAACAGCTATGGGATGCAGATGAAGATATTCGTTCCCTGAAGTCTCTGATCTTATTTGGTATCAGAGGAATGGCTGCTTATGCATATCATGCAGCGGTATTGGGATATACAGATGAAGAAGTAAATAAGTTCTTCTGTGAGGCCTTATTTGCAATTGGATATGAAGAGGAAGCAGATCGACTTTTGCCTGTTGTATTAAAAGTTGGTGAGATCAATCTGAAATGTATGGCTCTTCTCGACAAGGCAAATACAGAAACTTATGGAACCCCTGCACCGGTTACGGTTCCGCTTGCTGTGGAAAAAGGTCCATTTATCGTCGTGACAGGACATGATCTGAAAGATCTTCAGCTTCTGTTAGAGCAGACACAAGGGAAAGGCATCAACATTTACACCCATGGTGAGATGCTCCCAGCACATGCTTATCCTGAATTAAAGAAGTATCCGCATTTAAAAGGCAATTTTGGAACAGCATGGCAGAACCAGCAGAAAGAGTTTGCTGACCTTCCTGCACCGATCCTCTTTACAACGAACTGTCTGATGCCTCCAAAAGCAAGCTATGCAGATAGAGTGTTTACAACAGAAGTGGTTGCATTCCCAGGTGCAGTGCATATTGGTGAAGAGAAAGACTTTACACCTGTTATTGAAAAAGCATTAGAGCTGGGTGGATTTGCAGAGGATAAACCATTTAACGGAATCAACGGTGGAACGGAGGTATCTACAGGTTTTGGTCATGGATTTATCCTTGAAAATGCAGGAACTGTAGTGGAAGCTGTAAAAAATGGTGTGATCAAGCATTTCTTCCTGGTGGGCGGATGCGATGGCGCAAAACCGGGTAGAAATTATTACACAGAGTTTGTAAAACAGACACCAGACGATAGTATCGTACTTACACTGGCATGTGGAAAATATCGTTTCAATGATCTTAAACTTGGAAGCATTGGCGGCTTACCAAGACTTATGGATATGGGACAGTGCAATGATGCCTATGGTGCGATCCAGGTAGCGGTGGCTCTTGCGGATGCATTGGGATGTGGAGTGAATGATCTTCCACTTTCCTATGTACTTTCCTGGTATGAACAGAAGGCTGTGTGCATCCTGCTGACACTACTTCATCTTGGAATCAAGAACATTCGGCTCGGTCCATCTCTTCCTGCATTTGTGTCACCTAATATTTTAAATTTCCTGGTAGAGAATTATGGTATTGCACCGATCACTACTCCAGAGGAAGATCTTGCAACTTTATTAAAATAAGTAGATTATCAAATTCTAGGATAATCGTTCTTTGAGATGAGTATTAAATTCCAGTTTAATCCGTCAGTTGGACTGCGCTAAAAATTGAAATTTACGAATAAACAATAATTGAATATTTTAACAGACCATGAAAGGTGGAATGCAAAATGAATCATATTGCAGCCACCTTTTTTTTTAAGAAAGAGAGGTTATTATGGACGAAAAACAGAATATTGATACACCGAATGGGTTCAGCAAGAAAATAGGCCGCACCCATTTTTTAGTTAATGCAGAAGAACCACAAAGAGCAATGGGCAAGGATTAGAATAATGACAATATTTATGTAGCATTTATAGGATATATTTGGTATTGTTTATTCAGAGTATTGTCGGTGCGATGCATCGATAAAATTCCTAGTTTCTTAACATATGTCAATGAAAAGAATATGGTTATGTAATATACTCACCTTGGAGGTGACAAAATATGAATCATACAAATTTACAGAATGCTGAAAAAGCACTAATGACCACAACCTTATTAACAATAATAATAGCAGGGTATGAGGTCTTATGCTCTTACCAAAATTATCAAATAGGAATGAACTTACTTGATATTGCAAGTTATGCTAATGCAAATCTGAATGTGTATTGTTTAGTTCTTATATTGGCAAA
>CACXGE010000081.1 GCA_902767135.1 uncultured Lachnospiraceae bacterium
AGGATTATATTTCAAAATAAGTTCTTCACTTTTACCTGCAATCTCATCTTCAAAAGGTAACCATCCCATATATAAAATCAGAAAACTACCATCATCCTTTAAAAAATTTGCAAACTTAGGTGCTGTAATACTATGATCCAGATACCATATACATTGACATGCAGTAATCACATCAAGTGATGCATCCTCAAATTCAACATCCTTAGCATCACAAGAATAAAAATCTATATTCATTCCAGCTTCTTTTGCCAGTTCTTTTGCTTTACCAATCTGATTTTCAGATATATCCGTTCCTGTCCAATCGGCACCATATTGATACATATTCCTTGGTAAAACTCCTGTCCCAGTTCCAATATCAAGACACCTCTGACCATCTTTGCATAATCCTAAATTTATAATATATTGATAAAATTCTTTAGGATATATATCTCTATACTTAGCATAATCTTTTGATGTTTTTCCCCAATTAAAACTTTTTCCTGCATCTATATTATTTATAACAATATCTTTATCACTCATACTGGTTACCTCGCAAAATCGTAATTTTTATTTTTTCTTAATCGGATGCCTAATCACCGTCTTCCATTTTTCAGGAACTACTTTTCTCGCATCCGAAAGATAAATCTCATGATGTAATCTCTCATCATTAAAATCATTCTCATATCCGTTTTGTAATAGAAATGCATCCATAATTTCAACCGTAGATGGTTCATCATCAAATGCGCCCAAATGCATAATCTGAACACATAAGCCTTCATCAATTGTGAGGAATTCTGCCGAAAAACAATCCAATTTTTTCTTTTTAGCTGCAGCTTCAATAGCCCAGTCGAAATCCTTTTTTGTTATAAAATCAGGAAGTCTTATTACAGAAATCCAATTAAAAGTATCCTTGTTGGAACAATCTACACCATCAACATTATCTTGCCACCAAAATCCTTCAAGTGGTGGCACAACATATTCGAAGAATCCCTCTATTTTATAATCGGTCTTATAACTCATTTTAAGTGTGTAGGCTACTGCATATAAAACGCTTGGTGCAGCAGATGCAAAGACCAGCCTATACTGTTACTTATGTCTCGCCAGCTGTCAGGAACCTTCTATATTAGAGGATATACTGTTACTCTCTGTCTCCGTTCCTGTTCGTTGCAGGAAATCCATACGTTCTTTTATGACTTTTTCATACCCATTGTCCGATGGCTGATAGAATGTCCTTCCTATAAGTTCATCTGGAAGATATTGCTGTTTTACATAATGTTTTGGATAATCATGGGCATATTTGTATCCTACACCATGCCCAAGCTTTCCAGAACCTTTATAATGCGCATCCTGTAAATGCACTGGCACACTCTCCACCTTCACATTCTTTACCGCATCCATTGCTGAAAAAATGCCTAGGTAAGCTGCATTACTTTTGGGGGCACATGCCACGTAAGTAACTGCCTGAGATAGAATAATCTGTGCTTCCGGCATGCCAATCCGCTCTATGGCCTGGCTTGCTGCCACTGCTACCTGAAGTGCCTGTGGATCTGCATTTCCCACATCTTCCGAGGCGCATATCATAATTCGTCTGGCAATGAACTTAATATCTTCCCCGGCATATAACATTTTTGCCAGATAATAAAGGGCTGCATCCGGGTCAGATCCACGCATGCTTTTAATAAATGCTGAGATGGTATCATAATGGTTATCTCCCGCCTTGTCATAACGAACCACCCTTTTTTGAATGCACTCCTGAGCCACATCAAGAGTGATATGTATTTTTCCGTCTTCGCTTCTTTTGGTGGTCAAAACCGCAAGCTCTACGGCGTTTAATGCCATTCTGGCATCCCCTCCTGAGATATCTGCCAAAAATTCCTGTGCCTCTTTTGTAATGTCAGCCCCGTAAGCTCCCATTCCCTTTTCTTCTTCCGTCACTGCCCGTTCTATCAACATTTCCACATCTTCCTTTTCTAAAGGCTTTAATTCGAAGATAATAGAACGGGAAATCAACGCCCCATTCACCTCAAAATAAGGATTTTCCGTAGTGGCTCCAATTAAAATCAGTGTTCCATCCTCCACAAAAGGGAGTAGGTAATCCTGCTGTCCTTTGTTGAATCTGTGTATCTCGTCCACAAATAGTATGGTTTTTTTACTGTACATCCCCAGATTGTCTTTTGCCTTCTGTACAATTCCCTCCATATCCTTCTTCCCTGCCACTGTTGCATTCAACTGGGTAAACTCTGCGCTGGTGGTATTTGCAATCACCTTGGCCAGTGTAGTTTTTCCCGTTCCCGGTGGTCCAAAGAAAATCACAGAACTTAATTTATCTGCCTTAATGGCACGATACAACAATTTATCTTTTCCTATTATGTGTTGTTGTCCCACTACTTCTTCCAAAGAAGAAGGCCGCATCCTCGCAGCCAACGGAGATTCCTTTTTTAAGTTTTCTTCTCTCATGTATTGAAATAAATCCACGATATCTCTCCTGTTCTACTAAAAATTTATATGCTTTAAATAAGTTTTTTGAAACAATTCATCGTTTGCCAAAACCACTTCCTTTGATATTTTTAATATCTGATTCACAGCCTGAATTCCCTCCTGGGGGTTCCTTAGGAAACTTTCTATTCCTGCTAAGGATGTATTTCCCACCGTTTTTACCTTGCTAAGTAACGGTCTTGGCAACAGACTAATGTTTCCTGCCTTTCTGATATTCAACCGATATCCAAATCCTCCAGCTACCAACACCTGTGAAACATCTCTGCATTCATAACCTGCCTGCTTTAGCAGAGTTTCTATTCCTGTTCCAATGGCAGCCTTAGCAAGCTGCAGTTCACGAACATCCCCCTGATAAAGGCAGACCTCTTCTCCTGCTTTCGTCCTTCCAAGACAAAAACCATTTTGAGCATAATCCCCATTTAAATTTCCATCTTTATTTAATATACCATGCTCCAAAAGTTCCGAAACCACTTCGATTAAACCAGTTCCACAGATACCTACCATGTCCTGATCCTGAATTGTAGTAATGGTATCCGGGTATACAAACCCACTTACCGCACCTGCCACGCTGCCGATTCCACATTGAATGCCTCCACCTTCAAATGCAGGTCCCGCTGCTACAGAGGTTGCCAAAAGTCCATTTTCATCTCCTAGGACTATTTCTCCATTGGTTCCTAAATCCAAAAACAATGCAGGACGTTTTCTATTTAAAAAACCACATTGATATATCCCTGCTACGATATCTCCACCAACGAATCCCGCAATGGGGGGCATCAAATACACCTGTACTTCTTCACTATTTAATATAGAAGCTTTGGAAACATTTTCTCCAAATATTTCTTTCCCTTTTCCTGCCAACAATTCCTGAAATTCTGGCAAAAAGGGGTACGTTGCCAATCCATGAAGTTTCAATCCCGCCACGATCTGACTTACTACGGTATTTCCCGCAATACCTATATGGGAAACCTGGGAGGGACGGATACCTACTCCCTCACAAAGACTCATCATTCCCTGGTCCATGCTTTCCAAGCACTGCCTTTGCAATACCTTTATTCCGCCTTTATTTGCCATCTCTATTCTGGATATCACATCAGCTCCGTACAAACGATTGGGATTCATACAGGTATATGTGGCGATAACCCTGCCCTCTATACCAGCCATAAGCTGCATGGCAATGGTTGTGGTCCCTAAGTCAACAGCAATCTTATAGGGTGGAGTAAGCATCGCAGTGGTTTCTTCCTCTCTCCCTGCTCCTGCCGTAACTACCAGAAATTCTAAATCTCTTTCCAATGCCACCTTGCTGCGCATCTTGCAATTCTTATTACTACATTTACTACAATCGTGCTGCATTTTGAAAACATCTAAATCTTTGGTAAGTTGTAAGATATATCCATAGGTCTTTACCGGTGAAAACATGTAGCCTTTCGTTACAGAAATCTCATCCTGTTGTTTTTTTACCTTATCATATATTTCTTTTTGGGCCTCTATGGGCAAATCTACTCCCGGTTCTAACCTCTTTTCTACTCCCAGTTTTTTTTCTGCAAACAATTCCCTGGAAATCTCCACCGCTCTTTTGTCCATGGAAAAGAGATAGTCATCTGCCATTGCATCCAAAATCAGTGCCTTTAGCATATCTGTCTGTTCCATCTTTTCCCGGATGATATCGCTGATTCCACTTCCCAGGCTAAACAACACATATGCTCTTTTTTCCGTTTCCTCTACCTGCATACGAAATTCCGGGGAAATATGCTGCAAAAACTCTGGAAGCAATCCATCATATAAATCTCCTACCTCCTGTCTAAGCAAAGGTGTGGCATCGGCTTGTAACCGTTTCATTACCTGTTCTTTGTTTATTTGTATTTCAAGTGTTGTATTTATTTCCATGATTATATTTTCCTATACAAATTTATTTAACGTCTCATCGTATTCATAATCTATTGTTTTCAAAACTTCTGTAATGTATTTTTTTGTAATATCATAATTTTCACAAAAGGCATCCAGATTAGGATAATGGTCCCGCAGCTGGGTATTGGCAAAGCTTAATAACATCATGGGATCTTTTGGTAACATTTCATTTCCTCCTACAATAATAATTCATCTAAGGTCACAAATTCATAACCCTGCTCCTTTAACACATCAATAATATTCAATGCCGCCTCCACAGAAGATGCGTAAATATCATGTAATAAAATAATATCATTTTCCTGCACATTTTCAACTACTCTTTTTACCACAGTACTGCAATTTTGACATTTCCAGTCCAAAGGGTCCACATTCCATAACACCTGAATCATATCACATTTTTCATCAAGTTCCTCATCAAAAGCTCCAAATGGTGGCCGAATATACACCACCTGTTGACCGGTAATTTTCTTCAACACATCGTTGGTATCTGTAATCTCTTTCATGGCCTGCTCTACTGTCATTCCGTTTAACTGCACATGAGTATAAGTATGATTTCCTACGATGTGCCCATCCTTTATCATTTGTTGTACCAGTTTAGGATTCTCTCTGGCATTTTCCCCAACCAAAAAAAAAGCAGCCCTCACCCCTCTTTTCTTCAATCCTTCCAGTAAAATCGGTGTATATTTTTCACTAGGACCATCGTCGAAGGTTAATGCCACTTTTTTTCTCTCGATATTTTGTTTCATGGTTTCCTGAAGTATCCCGTCTTTACACTCTCTTTGTGTCTGACTTCTGGATACGTCGGAGACTATTCTAGTCTGTATGGTATCGCCCACCAGAAACAGGAATAAAATATGCAGCCACCACAATGCAACAATACCGTAAATTCCTAAATTTTTTTTAAGTTGTTTCAAACAATCAACCCAAATATTCTTTTTTATTATATATTCAAATTTTCATAGGAATATCCCTATCCCCACAGAAAAGAAATCTGATATATTATCTATACTCTTGTGGAAGGTTGCGAAATCTCTCCCACTCCTGTCTGTCTTCCTTTGCGGTTATCTTGAAGGTATATCCTTCGGTCTGATTCTCTGTATCCACATACATATAATAATCTTCCCCTTTCTTCTCTATCCCATCCACAGGACATCCCTTTAATTCAGGAAGCAGTGTCATATATTCCTCCTGGCTAAGTTCCACATCCGGCTGCTGCTCCCTTATGGAATCATCCATGTTATATATGGTATATCCGTCACGCACCACTTTTATCTCTTTTACGTGTAAAAGAGATAAAGTCAAATCGTCTGTTGCCATACTTCTATACTCTTTATTCTGACTGTTGCTCTGATGGATGATGACGTCAATGACTTTTATCATAACACGTTGATTTAAAATCTGGATTTCAGATATGGCTGACTGGCTAAATTCAAAGGTATCCAGCTCATTTGTTGTTGTAAAACTCATAATTTTTTCCCTCTTTCTAAATATGAATAAAATGGTATCTGTTCAGAATCACGGCACTGATATGTAAATGGGACAATGCCAAGCCCTGTAGGGAATCGTTCGCACCAGTTTCGCCTATGACAAACTGTTACCATAGATTCCACGTATCAATACTTTGGTTTCGCAAATTTCCAAATATAGATAAATGGTAACTATTCAGTACAGGTCTCAGCATTTACTGCTGAGACCGTAAGAAAATGTGCATTTAACAAAAATCGGGCAATTTTTCATGCGTAAGCATTGCCCGATTTTACGTATCTGTTCAGTGTTTCTGAACAGATACGTAAAATGCACAAAACATACCTATACTTGTAACTATCCAGCTTACCGGATATACTGTCATAAGCACTGAATAATCGTTGTATTTTTGAAATACGGTATATATCCACAGAATCCGAAGTCCACAAGAACCCAGCACTGTAATCAGCGCCGGTGTCAACGAATTACCACGTCCCCTAAGAACCCCTCCCATCACTTCGTAGATACAGGTCATCCATTCAAATAACTCTACACGCAAAAATCGGATTTCTGCAAATTCTTTCACTTCCGGATCTCTGCTAAAGATTCTTATAAAAAAGTCCCTGCCACCTACACAGATAAGACTAAGTAAGCCTGTGATACCAATTCCAAATACACTGCAAAGTCCCCATACCTTCATACACCGTTTGTATTCCCCTGCACCAAAATTCTGGCTGGTAAAGGTTACTGCTGCCTGGGCAAAGGAAGAACTCATAAAATATGTGATATACTCATAGTTTAATTCCGCAGAGGAGCCTGCTATAGCACTGGTTCCAAAACCGTTGATTGCACTTTGAATACATACATTTGAAAAAGAAAACACCATTCCCTGGATACCAGCTGGGGCTCCAATCTTTATCACGGAAATCACATATTCTTTTTTCAACTTAAGATTGTGTAAATCCAGTCTGACAATTTCCCGCTCCTCTTTGGCATGGGTGAGAAAATATACCATAAGACCAGCGCTGACCCCATTGGACGCCACTGTGGCAAGTGCCACCCCTACTACACTCAACTGAAATCCTATGACCAAAATAAGGTTTAATATTACATTAATCACACCTGAGAGTACAAGGCAGTATAAAGGGCGTCTGGTATCCCCCACACTTCTAAGTATAGCGGAGCCGAAATTGTAAACCATTACAAAGGGCATTCCCAGAAAATATATTCTAAGATACAACACTGCCAAATTCAAAACTTCTTCTGGTGTTCCCATAAGAGCCAACAAAGGCTTGGCTACCAATCCTCCCAGAAAAATAAGGATTACACCGCTAATCAGTGCCAGCACAAACACGGTGTGCACAGCCTCACAAACCTTTTGTCCATTCTTTTTCCCGACATAGGAAGAAATCACTACATTTGCCCCTACAGACAATCCTACAAACAAATTGATCAGCAGCGAAATCACCGAGCCATTGCCCCCTACTGCCGCCAACGCCTCACTTCCTGCAAAACGACCTACTACAGCCACATCAGCCGAATTAAATAACTGCTGTAGAATAGAACAGGCCGCCAGAGGCAGTGCAAAGATTAAAATTTTATCCCACAGGGAACCTTTTGTCATATCCATAACATAACAACCTCGCTTTCCTGAAATTTTGACACTAATTATCAGTGTACATCAAATCGAAGCCAAAGAAAAGAGGTAGTTCGGAATAGAAAAAAAAAAAAAAAATCACCAGTTTAGCCTATTGACTAAACTGGTATACAAAATCATCTGCGCACCAGACCATATAATCGCGTCAGTCCAAACACGACAATATTCACACTGACAATAGTGGCTCCTACCGGTGTGGACACCAACAGGGAAAGTATCATTCCAATCAAAGCACTAAAAACTGAGAAAATTGCTGCCAAGACCAACACTCCACGAAAGCTTTTTATCACTCCCATAGCAGATATTGCCGGGAAAATAATCAATGCAGAGATGAGTAAAGAACCAACCAACTTCATAGCCAGTACGATAACTGTAGCGGTAATAACTGCAATCAAAAGATTATAACCATCTGCCCTGGTTCCTGTAGCCCTTGCAAAATCCTCATCAAAGGTGACACTAAAAATTTTATGATAACAAAAAAAGAATAACAATAATACCACCAAAGACATTATCACACAAATCCATACATCAAAAGAATTTAAGGTTAAAATAGAGGTAGAACCAAACAAGGTGGTACACACATCTCCTGATATATTGGTGGATGTAGAAAATTTATTTAACAACAAATACCCTATCGCCAATGCCCCTACAGATATCATAGCCAGACTTGCGTCTCCTTTTATCTTGGTGTTTTGGCTTCCTTTTAACAAAATAATAGCAGCAGCAACCGTAATTGGAAAAATGATAATCATCTGGTTTGTCACATTCAACACTGCTGCCACAGCCATAGCACCAAATGCCACATGGGATAACCCATCCCCGATAAAAGAAAAACGCTTTAGTACCAAGGGCACGCCTAAAAGTGCCGATGTAAGGGCAATTAAAACTCCCACAATAAATGCATATCTTACAAATGGATAAGATAAATATTCTACTAACTGTCCCATGTACGTTCCCCTTCCTGACGCGCTACCTCGGTAAAGGCACGTCCGATTTCTGTATTTAAATACTCCTCTTTTGTTCCAAAAAAGAGTGGACGATGTGCAATGTGCAGGATATGAGCTGCATAGAGACAGGCTGCGTTCATATCATGACTAATCATAATCACTGTAATGCCCTCTCCATTTAAATCAGCTATCAGCTCATACATCTGCGCTGTAATCTTCGGGTCAAGTCCTGCCACCGGTTCATCTAACAACAGCATTTTTTCTGTTGCACACAGTGCTCTGCACAGCAGGACTCTTTGCTGTTGCCCACCTGACAAATCTCGATAGCACTTTTTCTTTAAATCTAAGATTTCAAGCCGTTCCATTATCTGATGCACTCTTTTTTTCTCTTCCTTATTGTAGTACGGCCGGATTCCCCGTTTGTTTAATAACCCGGACATCACCACTTCCCCTACGGATGCTGGAAAATCTCTCTGCACCAGGGTCTGCTGTGGCAAATAGCCAATCTCTGTCTGCTGCAACCCTTCGGAAAAGCTGATGGTTCCTGCAAGGGGAGAACGAAGTCCAAGAATTGTCTTCATCAGGGTGCTTTTCCCGGCCCCATTTTCACCTACAATATATAAATAATCTCCCTGATTTACTGTAAAATTCAAATGTTCCATTATAACTTTTCCTTCATATCCCAAGGAAACATCACTACATTGTAACTGCATAACGGCCTACCTTTCTGCTTTTTCGAAAACGCAACTTACTTGCAAATCTATTATAACCCTCTAAATAAAAAAGTCAAGAGTAATTGCAAGTCAATTGCATTTTTGCAGTAACGGTTCAGGATTCACAGTCTTCACAAGTACCATAAATGATGGATTTTTCACATTGTAAGGTGATTTTATGTTCTTTCTTGATATGTCTGGCAATTTCGTCCATAAATTCACATTCTAAATGAACTACCTTCCCACAGCCTACACACTGAATATGTAAATGGGTATGGCAGTTATGCTCCGGCTCAATATACTGATAGGTAGCCTTATCCCCTTTTTGTGAAGTATACTTCATCAACTGCCCCGCTGCCACCATGGCATCCAGATTTCTATATATTGTAGAAATATTTACCGGATTGTCCTGCTTTTTCATGTATGCCTCTATTTCTGCTGCAGCCACTGTTCTTTCTTTTGATTCTATCAAAAAATCAAGCATCATCTGCCTTGCCCTGGTTTTGTATCCGTCACTTCTTGCCATTATTTCTCTCCTTACTCTGCCTGTAAATAATCAATTCGCAACTGTTCAGAACCAATGAACAGTTACGTAAATCGGGCAATGCCGACAAATGCAAAATTGCCCGATTTTTGTAAAATCTACATTTTCTTACAGTGTCAGCAGTAAATGCTGACACCTGTACTGAATAGATGCATTAATTCTATGATAACTTAGATGCCCCCAGCTTGCAAGAAATTTCTTTCGGGGGGCGCATCCCCTATC
Source organism: uncultured Lachnospiraceae bacterium (assembly GCA_902767135.1). GTDB lineage: Bacteria > Bacillota > Clostridia > Lachnospirales > Lachnospiraceae > RUG11237. The sequence continues at coordinate 9,928 of CACXGE010000081.1, forward strand.
ACACAACGTGAAAAGAGCGAAACCGCTTAGCAGTCTCGCTCTTTTCACAAAAACTATATATACGTCCCTTATTGGACTTTTGTAATGCTTCCATTACTGTACTTATAAGTTCCTGTTTTAAAATTGTAATTTGCTCCATTTCTACTATCCCAGTTTCCATTACCATCATGAAAGCAGGCTGTCAAATCTGTGCTAGTTCCTAAATTAATGGTAATCTTATGGGTATATCCAGACATTTCTGTTGTTGCTTCCATTCGTACTCCCGGCACGTTCGTCCAACTTCCATTTCCTATTTTGTAGTGAATGTACGGTGTATCGTAACCTTTATAATAAATTGAAGTAGTATTCTTTTGAATAGGTGTTACCGTTGGAGTACTGGTTGGTTTCTTAGTTACAGCCGGTGTTACTGTTGGGATAACTTTTGAAAGATTTGTAATGGTCCCATTACTATATGTATATTTTCCTGCATTAAATATGTAATTTGCCCCATTTCGACTATCCCAGTTTCCGTTTCCGTCGTTAAAGCAGGCTGTCAGAGTATTGGATGTTTGCAAATCAATGATAACTTTATGAGTATATCCCAAAATCTCATTACTGGTCTGCATTTTCACTCCTGGTGCACTTGTCCAATTTCCATCACCAACTTTGTAATGAATATATGGTGTATTATAACCTTTATAATAGATAGTTGCTGTATTTTTCGAAATAGGTGTTACTGTTGGAGTACAGGTTGGTGTTACCGTTACTATAGGCTTTACTGTTGGACTAACCACTGCAATATTTTTTATGACTCCATTGCTGTAGGTATAGGTTCCTACATTAAATGTATAATTTGCCCCATTTCGGCTGTCCCAGCTTCCGTTTCCGTTGTTGAAACATACAGTCAGCATAGTAGCTGTTCCTAAATCAACTGTAATTTTATGAGTATATCCAGTCAATTCATCACACTTTTGCATCTGTACACCCGGCACACTAGTCCACTGTCCATTTCCTATTTTATAATGAATATATGGTGTGTCATAACCTTTGTAATAAATAGTTGTGGTAGTTTTTGGAATCGGAGTCATTGTAGGTGCTTTGGTTGGTGTCACTGTTGGCTTCTTGGTTGGTGTGGCTGTCGGCTTCTTGGTTGGTGTCACCGTTGGCAGTCCCAATTCAACAATAATCCATTTTTGTGAAGCTTCAAAAGCATTATCCCTAATAACTGCCTTTGAACCTGGTTTATTTATGGTAAGAACACGTCCGCTACTATAAGCAGTCCTAATACAAAAAGTATTGTCGCTATTTTTTGTCAACCTCCAACTTTGAGCGTCCACATAACTTGTATAAGTCCATATACCTACTGGATTTCCATTTTTGTCCACTGCATTACTTAGATCCATTCTCTTTTCAGGTATATTTTTAGGAATCAAGATATATTTTCCATTGACACAATAACGAACAATCCACTTATTAGGTTTGGATGCGATGGTTAATGTAGGATCCGAGTTCTGACCTGTTAGATAGTATTCTCCAAGGGAACTTTTGAAGGTATACTCTCCTATGTTAAACACACCACGTTTAACCAATTTCCACATTTTAGGATACATTCCCACATATTGTACAGAACCATTTCCCGTATAAGGAAGCTTGCCTTCTAAAACTTTTTTATAAAACGCACAGTAATCATATTGTGGATCATTTTCATATTTCTCGTACCCTGGATATTCCGGTTCTCCCATATAAGCATGGGTAGATGGATACTCGATACCTAACATTGTTCCTAAATACTCAAGCTGATGCATCCATTCATGGATTGCCACTGCTGTTGCGTACAGCGAGGGGATTTTCACATTCTTCAATGGATAGGTGCCTTCTTTGGGGGTATATAAATTAAAGGTAGAATACCCCATCTCATCTGCTATTCCCGCAGTTTTCAGTCCAAGTATAACATCATGCTTTCCAAATAGAGCCTTTCCATTGTTACGCTCTGTATTTTCCTTCCCTTTTGTCTGGACAGTAGTTAATACGGTATCGTAGTTTCTTTTTGCAGTATATGCATTTATATCTGACTGTACCATCTCTTGTGCAAGATACAGCCAATCATCACCGTTAGTCTTTGTCAACTCCTTCGGTGTATTTACAAAGTACAAATCAACTTCAATATCAATATTATTTCCTGAATAATTCTCTACTACTTTTTCAAAGTTAAGTGTCACTGCCTCAAGATATTCCTTATCAAAACTTGTCATACGGAAATCCAAATCTTTATAAGTAACACGGGTATATCCCAACCAAAGTATTCTATATTTTACCGGCTGAGACAGGCATGTGTAATCCTTTGCCTCTACTTGTGCCTTTGCCTCTGATAATAATCGCTTAATTTCTAATGTTTTCGTTTCAAGATCAGAAACAGTATTTGCAGATACCTGAGATGCTTGTGCCTCCTCTGCTGTTGATGCTACCATAACATTATTATCTGATAAGAACATTGATACAATAATGCTCAAAACCACTAATAACAACAGGGGCATTTTTTTCTGTTTCATTTCATATCCTCCTTCTATCGTTAATAATAAACAACTGTTCTAATTATATAGAACCCACTTATTATATCATCGTTTTTTGGGATGGACAATAAAGTTTTCACACTTTTTTCATATTTTTTTCATATTTTTTTAATTTCTTCAAACTTA
>CACXGE010000082.1 GCA_902767135.1 uncultured Lachnospiraceae bacterium
AAAAAGTGAAAATAAAAAATGCCCGGAAGCCTAATAAATAAAGACTTTCGAGCTATACTAAGCTAAAAGTTGCTGCAAAACTGTGGGGTGTGTACAGTAACGAACTGTTACAATTTAAAATAAGAAATTAGGCTTTTATATGGCAATCCCAGAATATGTGTGATATAATACCAACGTATGCAAATACAGTGTATGATAATTAGGATATACAGAGGAATGAGAGGAAAGTGTAATGAGAAAAGAATATAACGATTTTACATTAGAACAATATTTTGTAACTGTTATGGATATCAAGAGAAAACTCACTGCAAACAATACAGGAATTAAATGTAATGCGGGGGTCACCATTAATGTAAGACCAGACGAAAAAAATAAGAAGCTTTGTTTTGTAGTCATGCGTGCCACGATCACAGGGGAAAATGATATGTTAAATACCACCTGTGAAATCGTATTCAAGGTAATGCTAAAGGATGCGAAAGAGGCAGAGAAGCTTTCAAAATTGCAGGGAGCAGTGGCAGAGGAGTTATTTAATTTTGTGAATGCAAAGATGAAACAGGTGACAGAGGATTTATATGAAGGACATGGTATGGAACTGCCACCACTTTCTCAGATGGTGAAGCAGTAATATCATCGTAATGATTCAGTACAGGTGTCAGCATTTATGACACCGTGAGGAAATGTGAATTTTGCATAAATGGGGCAATTATGCATGCATAAGCATTGCCCCGTTTCAGTATCTTTATCAGTATCTCTGAACAGATACTGATAAAGATAAAGATAAAAGAGAAGGCTAACGAAATTTTTTCGTTAGCTTTTGTTCCGTGGAATGGGGGAAGTTTTTGGAATGAAAAAGAAAAAATACATGATATTGGCCGGATTGTTGGTGATAAGCATGACAGGGTGCTCGTTTACGTCCAGTGATACGGTAAAGCAAATTAAGCAGTTAGAGAAAAAATATGAAAATGCGAAAGATGAAATTCCTGCAGCCAAAAAGGGCGATTATGAAATTTTGGGAGAAAGTGTGCAGGCATTGGTGGATTTGACAGAAAATGCCAAGGAAGAACTGGCCACTAAGGAGCAAAAAGAACAGGCAGAGGATTTGGTAAACCAGTTGACGGAAGAATTAAACCAAATGTATCTATCGGATGCGGAACAGGCATCAGATTTAGATGAAGATCATGTAAGGTTTTCCCTCACCTTCGAAAATGCCTCCCAGACCGATGTGGCTACGATTACCGTAAAAGACCCACAGAATCAGAAAGAAACCAAGCTGGGTGCCTTTGAAAATGGGAAAAAGGTAGATACTACAGTGGTTGTATCCGTGGAGGATATGCATGTAACTTGGTATCTATACGATTCTGCCGAGAAAAATATACTGGAATATACCAGTTCCCTAGAGGATGCCCAAAATGGTATTAATGTATATTACACGGATGATGGTGTGTATACGGAAAACTGGTAACAGATAATAGAATAGACTTATTCGGAGGAAAACATGGTGAAAAAACTAAGTAGAAATGATGAATGTTGGTGTAAGAGTGGAAAAAAATATAAACAGTGTCATATGATGATGGAAGAGAAAATGCGTATGTTTCATGATAAAGGATATGCAATTCCCCACAGGAAAATGATAAAGACCAAGGAACAGATTGACGGAATCAGGGAAAGTGGTAAGGTAAATATTGCTGTTCTTGATTATATTTCAGAAAAAATCTGCGTGGGTATGCCTACAGAAGATATTAACCGTATGGTAGAAGAAAAGACAAAAGAATTAGGGGGAATCCCGGCACCCTTAAATTTTGAAGGTTATCCCAAGAGCGTGTGTACTTCCGTTGATGATGAGGTCTGTCATGGAATTCCTTCCAAAGACATCATACTAGAGGAGGGAAATATTGTAAATGTGGATGTATCCACTATTTACGGCGGCTATTTTTCAGATTCCAGCAGAATGTTTTGTATGGGAAATGTCAGTGAGGAGAAAAAACGCCTGGTGGAAGTAACAAAACAATCCATTCAGGTAGGTTTAGATCATGTAAAACCTTGGGTAAAGATTGGTGAGTTGGGTGCAGCAATTCACGAATTTGCCAGAGAAAACGGATATTCCGTGGTTCGGGAAATCGGGGGACATGGAGTGGGAATTGAGTTTCATGAGGATCCCTTTGTAAGTTTTGTGTGCCCCAAAAACAGTGGAGTATTATTAGTGCCAGGGATGGTCTTTACCATTGAACCTATGATTAACATGGGAAGATGTGAAATTCAGATGAATGACCCCAATGGGTGGACCGTACGGACGGAAGATGGGATGCCATCTGCACAATGGGAAGTGACTGTGGCGGTGACAGAGACAGGGTATGAAGTTTTGGTATACTGATGGAAAACTGGAATACAAATGAATCGTGGACATAAAAAAAGATAGCTTAGGCTATCTTTTTTTGCTTTAATATCTACAATATTTTTTCTATGGTGAGCCCATCTATTTTAGACAAATCAATAAACCCATAAGAGGTCTGAATCAAAGGCTTTGAAAGGTAGTCCTTATTTATCATAATTACCTCTCCCTCCTGGCCATCGCTTAAAAGTACCTTTGAGTTTACATAGGTATCTACAATTCTCTCGAGAAAAATCAGAATACATTCCGGGTCATACTTTTGTAATCCTTCCTTCTGGAAAATCTCCACCACGGTAAACGGGGATAAGGAATCGCGATAAACTCTGGCAGATGTCATGGCATCGTACACATCTGCAATGCCAACTAATCGGGCAAAACGATGAATTTTCTTGTTTTCCAAACCCAAAGGATATCCAGAACCATCACAGCGCTCGTGGTGCATGAGAGCAGCAAATTTTACACATTCCGGTAAATTCTGAGATTTTAAAATAGTATACCCTTTGGCAGGGTGTGTCTTTACAATGTCATATTCTTCGTCCGTTAGCTTACCAGGTTTTTTGATAATGGAATCAGGTATCATCAGTTTACCCACATCATGTAACATACCGGCAAGAATTAGATTGTTGGTATCTTCCTCGGAAAAATTCAGCCATTTTGCCATGACATTACATAAGAGAGCTACATTGAGGCAGTGCATATAGGTACTGTCATCATATTGGCGCATATTGTGCATCATGTCGAAAATGTTAGAATCCTGGGTGATGGCGGCCAACTGTTTTGTTCGTTCCAATAATAAATTAGTGTTCACAGGCAAGTGTTTTGTCACCACATCATTAAAGCAGTTTTTGATCTCTTCTGTATCCTCTAAAAACTCCTTCTTGAAGGTTTGAAAGGAACGAGTACATTTTAACCTTTCATAGTAAGATAATGACTGATCTGCCTGATCTAAGGAGTCTACAATATTGTATCCTTCCTCGGTAACAGTTTGTTTCTCCTCTACCGGAATTTTTAGATACGGAAGAGAGAATGTTGATATTCTTCGGATGATTTCATCGTCCAGCACAGTGTTTTTTGGTATGACTAATTGGTTCATGGAATTATAGATATCAATGCCAACGATCATGCCGGGCGATAACTCCTTTATGCTAATCTTATGCATAATACTTTCCCCTTTTCCTAAATATGTGTTTTGTAGTATAATGCAAAACGGTAATGTTAAGGTTTACAACAAAACAATCTACGAAAATTATACTATTTCTTTTAGAATTACACAACAATTTTTTTGATTGGCAGTAACGAACGCAGAGTTACAGTACACAGGTAGGTATTTTCGGCACCGAAAATACCGTACGAAAGACTTCAGGCTACGGATTTTGGCCATTTGGAATGCGA
>CACXGE010000083.1 GCA_902767135.1 uncultured Lachnospiraceae bacterium
ATAGTATAAAAATGGCACAGGAGGATTATGAGATGAATGTTGCGATTGTAACAGACAGCAACAGTGGGATCTTTGAAGAAGAAGGAAAGATTCTAGGTGTCCATGTCATTCCAATGCCGGTGATTCTGGAAGGGAAAACATACTATGAAGGCATTGATTTAACTCATGAGGAGTTTTATCAATGCCTTGAGGAAAAAAGAGAAGTTTTTAGTTCTCAGCCTTCACCAGCAGAAGTTTTAGACATGTGGGATAAACTGCTCTTATCCGAATATGATGAGCTTGTATATATTCCAATGTCCAGCGGACTTAGTGGTTCCTGTCAAACAGCTCAGATACTGGCACAGGATTATGAAGAAAAAGTACAGGTGGTTGATAATCATCGCATTTCTGTCACCCAGAGGCAGTCCGTGTTGGATGCACTGATGTTGAAAGAAAAAGGGTGTTCTGCAAAAGAAATAAAAGAAGCCTTAGAACAAACTGCTTATGAATCCATTGTCTATGTAGGCGTGGAAACCTTAGAATATTTGAAAATGGGAGGACGTGTCACTCCGGCGGGAGCTGCCATGGGCACATTGTTAAGTATAAAACCACTGCTTGTAATTGCCGGGGAACGTTTAGATGCCTATGCAAAAGTTCGTGGAACAAAAAGCTGTAAAAAGCGTCTGCTTATGGAAATGAAAACAATTGCAGATGAATTTCATAAAAATAGTGATGAGATATATGTTGGCGTCGCAGGGAGCTTCGGAAAAAAAGAAGAACATCAGGAATGGATGGAAATGGCCCAAGAGATGTTTCCTTGGGAAGATGTTAAATACGATCCGCTGACTTTCAGTATCAGCTGTCATGTAGGACCAGGGGCTTTCGGTATGGGGATAAGTAGAAAAATAAGAATTTAGAATAAGTGGGGAATCAAATGAAGCGTTCATGGTTTAGAGCATTGCTCTTGAGACGAGTACAAGTATTATTCTTGTTGATTTTACAACTTTGCTTTTTGTTCTTTATTTTTCAAAATGAAAGCTTTATTGCACAAGTATTACGAAGCGTTGTTCATATAATCAGTGGGTTTCTTGTCCTTTATATCATTTCTAAAAAGGACAAAGGGGCCAATAAAGTAATCTGGATTTTTTTGATTTTATTGTTTCCGTTGTTTGGAAGTCTGTTGTATATCTTATATAATTTTCAGGCATCTACAAGAAAATTTGAACAGAAAATATTTCAGATCGGACAAAAGAACAGAACCCTTTATGGATTACCTGGAAGTTCAGAAAAATCTGCATATTATGAGGCTCCTGCTCATATACCACAGATCCGGTATCTAAAGTATGCTGGTTTTCCTGTTTATGATGATACCCAGACTGAGTACCTTTCGCCGGGAGAGAAATTTTTTCCTATTTTCCTGGAGGAATTGAAAAAGGCACAAAAATATATTTTTATAGAATACTTTATTATAAAAGAAGGATTGATGTGGCAGTCTATTTTGGATATTTTGAAAGAAAAGGTTTCTCAAGGTGTTGAGGTGCGAGTTATTTATGATGATATTGGATGTTTTCTCGCACTACCGAAAGACTATGCGATGCAATTGAAAAATATTGGTATTAAATGTGAAGTGTTTAATCCATTTCGTCCTGTTCTTACGGCTATTCAGAATAATCGGGATCATAGGAAAATTACTGTAATTGATGGGAAGGTTGCTTTTACTGGAGGCTTAAATCTTTCTGATGAGTACATCAATACTTATGAAAAACATGGGTATTGGAAAGATGCAGTTATTCAAATCAAAGGGAAAGCTGCATGGAGTTTGACATTAATGTTTTTGGAAATGTGGGAATTATGTTGTGGAATACCAGATGACATAGAGTGCTTTTTCCCCAAAAATGAAGTAGATGAAAGAATAGGATCAGATGGATTTGTACAACCCTATTCGGTGTTATTCAGCATTTTATTTACTCCCAAAATCATTCTACTCACGTCAAATTCAATAAGGCTCCGGAATCAAATAAAGTGACGTATA
>CACXGE010000084.1 GCA_902767135.1 uncultured Lachnospiraceae bacterium
CCTAAAATGATATGATAATCCCACAGGTCTCAATACCTGTCCAGGATGCGAAAGCATCCATCCGGCGTTCGCCAAAATTACGCGTAAAAAATAATATTCACTCAACAAAAAACGAATGTAAAACGGAGGAATTATATGGGAGAAAAAGATGTTATAAAGAACTTTGAAGATTTACAGTTTACAGATGCATTTATGTTTGCAGAGGTTATGAAGAATAAAAAATTATGTAAAAGACTCTTGGAGTGTATTTTAGACGAGGAGTTGAAAGAGATAGAGACTGCGGTTGTGGAGTATGAGCAAAAATCCATTCCAGGATATCGGGGAATTCGTCTGGATGTACATGTGACAGATATACAAAATAATTATTATAATATAGAAATGCAGGTATTGAATAAATACGATATTCCCAGAAGAAGCAGATTCTATCAAGGGATAATGGATACAAAAATGTTAAAATCCGGTGTCAAAAGTTACAATGAATTAAAAGATGTGTTTGTCATATTTATCTGTTTGTTTGATCCTTTTGGAGAGGGATTCATGAAATACACATTCTCAAAATTATGTGAGGAGAAGAAGGAGTTACCTTTAAACGACGGAGCCAAGACAATTATCATAAATGGAAGCTGGAAAAGCCAGGAAAGAGAATTGACAGAACTAGAAGATTTCGTGTACTATATAGAAAATCCCATAGAATATAAAGCAAAAAAAGAGCTGGCAAAAAGTATAGATGAGGATGTGAAGCAGAAAAAACAAGATCAGAAGGTGAGGGATGGCTATATGACACTGGCAGAAATCGTAGAAGACGCAATCCAAAGCGAAAAAGAAAGGACCCAAAAAGCAGAAGAGGAAAAAGAGAGAATAAGAGAAGAAAAAGACAAGGAGATTCAAGAGAAGGAAGAACAGATTCAAGAGAAGGAAGAACAGATTCAAGAGAAGGAAGAACAGATTCAAATGAAGGAGGAGCAATTGAAAGAACAGCAACGCCTCATAGAAGAATTACAAAAGAAATTAGAGAGCAAATAACCTACCCATGAAAAACGGGGTCGTATCCATTTTTTTAGGATACGCCCCCGTTTTCCCATGTAAATGGCTCTTACATCATCGGCTTGTAATGATAACCATACAATTCGCTTTCATTGGTGTAATTAGAGCGCATTGCCTGCTCCCGTAATTCCATATACAACTCTGCGTTGGTTGCATTGATATATGGATTTACCCAGAAGATTCCTGCAAGGCCACAGGTAAAGAGAGTTGCAAATGACCATAAAATAAAAGAAAGGTCATAGACAAAGATATTCCACTTTTCACCGTTAGTCATAGCTTTGGTCAGTTCAAAAGCACGGTCCTTGTCAATACCTGGGTTTTCAGAGAGAATATATGGAATCATACGGTACTCATAGCTTTTGATGATTCCGGGAATGATGAACAACAGACTCCATAAAAAGGTTTTCAAATATCTGAAAAACATGATTTTCACTACATTCATATAGTTGTCATTAAATATAGAAGCAACATCAGAAAACTGACGTTTTCCCTCTCTGGCATTTAAGATAAAACGTTGACATCCTACCAGCAATGGATCGCATAAGAATATCTTGATGAGAGAACCGATGACAATAGCAACAATCATCACCACGATGACAATGCCAATAATAGTTGCCAACATTGCCCAGTCAATACTGCTAAGTGATGAGTCACCGCTTGCGGAATTTCTGGCAGAGTTAGAACTTGAAGACGAACCAGAGCCGGCTCCCCCTAGAAAAAGCATGATAAAAGAAACTAATACCATGTACCAATAGTTACCATACACAAGGTTTTTTCCCCGTGTTTTTAAGTCTTTACGAGACCACATATAAAATCCTCCTTTGTTTAGAAATATACTTTCCTTATATAATATAGAGGATATTACAAGGGGATGCAAGCATTTATAAATCCATGTCTTAAATGTACTAAAAAAAAAACAATATTTTCTAAAAAAATTATTGCATTTAAAAAAATGTTAGGGTATACTTGTTATTGCTGTGGCATGATAGCTGTGAAGCGTGAGGTTGCTGTCGGGATGCAAGTTCAGGCAGGTTTTCCGTGGAGCGAATGTCAAGTTAGGAAACTGACGACAAGTCACTGTATACAAGTTAACAGAGATCTTTGAATTGGAGGAGTCCAAGGATGAGGTTGAAACAATGTGTGTATTCATGAGAGAAGAAAATGAAACACACGGGAACGTGTACAGTCACCGCTTGTCGTACTGAAATTATTAAGTGCGAAGGAGGCGACTTTTTTTATGGCAAGTCAAGTAATGAGAATCACATTGAAAGCATACGATCATCAGTTAATCGATGCTTCTGCCAAGAAACTGATTGAAACTGTAAAGAAGAATGGAGCTCAGGTGAGTGGTCCGGTACCATTACCAACAAAGAAGGAAGTAGTAACTATCCTTAGAGCGGTACACAAGTACAAAGATTCCAGAGAACAGTTCGAGCAGAGAACTCATAAAAGACTTATCGATATCACAACACCAAGCCAGAAGGTTGTGGAAGCATTATCAAGATTAGAAATGCCAGCTGGTGTGTACATCGATATCAAGATGAAAAACAAATAATTCATCAAAATTAATTATTATGGACAGTAACAATCCTTAATGCAGATAGATTTTACTAAATGCATTTTCTAGGATGATTATCAAATATAGGTAATCCGCTGTAGATAAAAACAGGAGGTAAAGAAATGAACAAGGCAATTTTAGCTACAAAAGTTGGAATGACTCAGATCTTCAATGAAGATGGTGCGTTGGTTCCAGTAACTGTATTGCAGGCTGGTCCATGTGTAGTAACACAGGTTAAGACAGTTGAAAACGACGGTTACAGCGCAGTACAGGTTGGTTTCGTTGACAAGAAGTCAAAATATGTTGACGGAAAAATGGTGCACAGACATGGTGCAAATAAGGCAGAACAGGGTCACTTTGATAAGGCTGGTGTATCTGCAAAGAGATATGTAAAGGAATTTAAATTTGATAACGCTGAAGAATACACAGTTGCTCAGGAAATCAAAGCAGATGTATTCGCAGCAGGTGATAAGGTAGATGCTACTGCAATCTCTAAAGGTAAGGGATTTCAGGGTGCAATCAAGAGACATGGTCAGTCAAGAGGACCTATGGCTCACGGTTCTAAGTTCCACCGTCATGCAGGTTCTAACGGTGCATGTTCAAGCCCAAGCAAGGTATTCAAGGGAAAGAAGATGCCAGGACATATGGGATGCAAGAAGATTACAATCCAGAATCTTGAAATCGTAAGAGTTGATGCAGACAAGAATTTACTTTTAGTAAAGGGTGCTGTACCAGGACCTAAGAAATCTTTAGTAACAATTAAAGAAACTGTAAAGACAATGAAATAAGTTTTTATAGGAAAGGAGGAACATACAGATGGCAAACGTATCTGTTTATAATATGGAAGGCAACGAAGTTGGCAAAATGGAATTAAACGACGCTATCTTCGGTGTAGAAATAAATGAACATTTAGTACACATGGCAGTTGTTCAGCAGTTAGCAAACAAACGTCAGGGTACACAGAAGGCTAAGACACGTTCTGAAGTATCAGGTGGTGGAAGAAAGCCTTGGAGACAGAAGGGAACAGGACATGCAAGACAGGGTTCCATCAGAGCTCCGCAATGGACAGGTGGTGGAGTGGTATTCGCACCAACACCAAGAGATTACTCTTTCAAATTAAATAAGAAAGAAAAGAGAGCAGCTCTTAAGTCTGCATTAACATCTAAGGTTCAGGAAAATAAGTTCATCGTTCTTGATGAATTAAAGATGGATGAAGTAAAGACAAAGAAGTTTGCAGCAGTTTTAGGAAACTTAAATGTAAACAAGGCATTGGTTGTTTTAAATGACAATGACCAGAACGTAGTTTTATCAGCAAGAAACATTCCTGATGTTAAGACTGCACTTACAAATACAATCAACGTATATGACATTTTAAAATATAACACAGTTATCGTAACAAAGGCAGCTGTAGAAACAATCGAGGAGGTGTATGCATAATGGCAAACGTACAGTATTATGACGTAATCCTTAAGCCGGTAATCACTGAAAAGAGTATGAACGCTATGGGAGAAAAGAAGTACACATTTTATGTACACACTGAAGCTAACAAGACAATGATCAAGGAAGCAGTTGAAAAAATGTTCCCAGGAACAAAGGTTGAAAAAGTTAACACCATGAATCTTGACGGAAAGAGTAAGAGACGTGGAATGGTTGTTGGAAAAACTGCAAAGAAGAAAAAAGCAATCGTTCAGTTGACAGCAGACAGCAAGGATATTGAAATCTTCGAAGGACTGTAAGATTTCAGAGTTCCACAATAGAAACTATGTGCAAGGAAAGCACGACAATAAATCAGGAAAACGAAAGGAGAGACAGTAATGGGAATCAAATCATATAACCCATATACACCTTCCAGAAGACATATGACTGGTTCTGACTTCGCTGAAGTTACAAAGAAAACACCAGAAAAAAGCTTGGTTGTTTCTTTGAAGAAGAACGCAGGTCGTAATAATCAGGGTAAAATCACAGTTAGACATCGCGGAGGCGGTTCTAGAAGAAAATATAGAATTATCGATTTTAAGAGAAATAAATTTGATGGAGTACCAGCTACTGTAATCGGTATCGAATACGATCCAAACAGAACTGCAAACATCGCATTAATCTGTTATGAAAACGGTGCAAAATCTTACATCTTAGCTCCAGAAGGATTAACAGATGGTATGACAGTTATGAGTGGTGCAGAAGCAGAAGTTAGATTAGGAAACTGCTTACCACTTTCAGAAATTCCAGTTGGTACCATGGTACACAATATCGAACTTCATCCTGGAAAGGGTGGACAGTTAGTTCGTTCCGCGGGTAACGGAGCACAGTTAATGGCGAAGGAAGGAAAGTATGCTACATTAAGACTTCCATCTGGCGAAATGAGAATGGTTCCAATCAGCTGTAGAGCAACAATCGGTACAATCGGAAACGCTGACCATAACCTTGTAAATATCGGTAAGGCTGGACGTAAGCGTCACATGGGAATTAGACCTACAGTTCGTGGTTCTGTTATGAACCCTAATGACCATCCACACGGTGGTGGTGAAGGTAAGACTGGTATCGGACGTCCAGGTCCATGTACTCCTTGGGGTAAACCAGCTCTTGGATTAAAGACAAGAAAGAAGAACAAGCACTCTAACAAGTATATTGTAAGAAGAAGAGACGGAAAGGCTATGAAATAAGGAGGTAAACCCATGGCAAGATCATTGAAAAAAGGACCATTCGCAGACGCAAGTCTTTTAAAGAAGGTTGAAGCTATGAACGCTGCTGACCAGAAGCAGGTTATTAAGACATGGTCACGTCGTTCAACCATCTTCCCACAGTTCGTTGGACATACCATTGCTGTTCACGACGGAAGAAAGCATGTACCTGTATATATTACCGAAGATATGGTAGGACATAAGCTTGGTGAGTTCGTTGCAACAAGAACTTACAGAGGACATGGAAAAGACGAAAAGAAATCAAAGGTAAGATAATATAGATTGGAATTTGAAAGGAGGCTTCACTCATGGCTAGAGGACATAGATCCCAGATTAAGAGAGATAGAAATGCGCAGAAGGATACTAGACCATCAGCAAAGGTAAGTTATGCTAGAATCTCAGTTCAGAAAGCATGTTTCGTATTAGATGCCATCAGAGGTAAAGACGTAGAATCAGCACTTGCAATCTTAGAGTACAATCCAAGATATGCATCAAGTGTTGTTAAGAAATTATTAGAATCAGCTATCGCAAATGCTGAAAACAATAACGGAATGAATAGAGAAAACCTTTATGTTGAAGAATGTTTCGCAAATAAAGGACCTACAATGAAGAGAATTAGACCTAGAGCACAGGGTAGAGCTTACAGAATCGAAAAGAGAACAAGCCATATCACTGTAGTACTCAATGAAAGATAAGAAGGAGGGTAATCATGGGACAGAAAGTTAATCCTCACGGCTTGAGAGTCGGTGTTATCAAGGACTGGGACTCTAAATGGTATGCAGAGAAAGATTTCTCAGATAACCTTGTTGAAGATTATGATATCAGAAAATTTTTAAAGAATAAATTATATAGCGCTGGTGTTGCTAAGATTGAAATCGAAAGAGCATCAGACAGAGTAAAGATTATTATCCACACAGCTAAGCCAGGTGTTGTGATCGGTAAAGGTGGAGAAGAAATCGAAAAGACAAAGAAAGAACTTGCTAAGATCATCGGAAACAAGAAGATTGTTGTAGATATCAAGGAAGTTAAGAGACCAGACAAGGATGCACAGTTAGTAGCAGAAAACATTGCACTTCAGTTAGAGAACCGTGTTTCTTTCCGTAGAGCAATGAAGTCTACAATGTCAAGAACAATGAAGTCTGGCGCTAAGGGAATTAAGACAGCTGTTTCAGGACGTCTTGCAGGAGCAGATATGGCTCGTACAGAGTTCTACAGCGAAGGAACAATTCCACTTCAGACATTAAGAGCAGATATTGACTATGGCTTCGCTGAAGCTGACACAACTTATGGTAAGTTAGGTGTTAAGGTTTGGATTTACAAAGGCGAAGTTCTTCCTACTAAGGCAAACAAGGAAGGGAGCGATAAATAATGTTAATGCCAAAAAGAGTGAAACGTAGAAAGCAGTTTAGAGGTTCTATGGCAGGTAAAGCTATGAGAGGTAACAAAATCACTTACGGTGAATTCGGTATCGTAGCAATGGAACCATGTTGGATTAGATCAAATCAGATCGAAGCAGCCCGTATCGCTATGACACGTTACATCAAGCGTGGTGGTAAGGTTTGGATCAAGATTTTCCCAGATAAGCCAGTTACAGCTAAGCCAGCTGAAACTCGTATGGGTTCTGGTAAGGGAACATTAGAATACTGGGTAGCAGTAGTTAAGCCAGGTCGTGTAATGTTCGAGATTTCTGGAGTAGCAGAGGAAACAGCTAGAGAAGCTTTACGTCTTGCAACACATAAATTACCATGTAAGTGTAAGATTGTTTCTCGTGAAGATTTAGAAGGCGGTGACAACAGTGAAAATTAATGAATATGTAAAAGATTTAAGAAGCCAGGATTTGACTTCATTGAATGAACAATTAGTAGCTGCTAAGAAGGAACTTTTTAACTTAAGATTCCAGAACGCAACAAATCAGTTAGACAATACTAGCAGAATTAAAGAAGTTAGAAGAAATATTGCCAGAATCCAGACAGTTATTGCTGAAGGTCAGGCAAATCAATAATATCATAAATGCTTATCTGACAGCAGATTCTTATTTAAGAATAAAGAAAGGAGATAATTGTTGTGGAAGAAAGAAACCTTAGAAAAACTCGTACAGGTAAAGTAGTAAGCAATAAAATGCAGAAAACAATCGTTGTTGCAGTAGAAGATCACGTAAAACATCCTTTATACAACAAAATTGTGAAAAGAACTTATAAATTGAAGGCTCATGACGAAAATAATGAGTGTAACATTGGCGATATTGTAAAAGTAATGGAAACAAGACCATTATCTAAGGATAAGAGATGGCGTCTTGTAGAAATTATGGAAAAGGCTAAATAATTCGAAGGAGGTTACCCCGCATGATTCAGCAGGAAAGTAGATTGAGAGTTGCTGATAACACAGGTGCAAAGGAATTGTTATGTATCCGTGTTATGGGTGGTTCAACAAGAAGATATGCGAATATTGGTGATATTATCGTAGCTACTGTTAAAGATGCAACACCAGGCGGTGTTGTAAAAAAAGGTGACGTAGTTAAAGCAGTAGTTGTACGTTCAGTAAAAGGAGCTCGTCGTAAAGATGGTTCTTACATCAAGTTTGATGAAAACGCTGCAGTAATTATCAAAGATGACAAGACTCCAAGAGGAACTCGTATCTTTGGACCAGTTGCTAGAGAGCTTAGAGAGAAACAGTTCATGAAGATTGTTTCCTTGGCTCCTGAAGTATTATAGGAGGTGCAGTTTCATGGCAATGATGAAAATTAAAAAAGGTGATACTGTAAAGGTTATCGCTGGAGCAGATATTGACAAAGAAGGAAAGGTTATTTCCGTAGATAAAAAGAACAACACTTGCTTAGTAGAAGGTGTAAACATGATTACTAAGCACACAAAGCCAAGTGCTGCAAACCAGAATGGTGGAATTGTTCATCAGGAAGGACCTATCAATCTTTCAAACGTTATGCTTCTTGTAAACGGACAGCCAACAAGAGTTGGATTCAAACTCGATGGGGATAAGAAAGTTCGTTACGCAAAGAAGACAGGCGACATTATTGATTAATCAGGAAGGAGGTCACATCGGTGAGCAGACTTAGAGAAGTTTATGAAAATGAAATCGTGGAAGCGATGACAAAGAAATTCGGATATAAGAATGTTATGCAGGTACCAAAGCTTGATAAGATCGTTATCAACATGGGTATCGGTGAAGCAAAAGAAAATGCAAAGATTTTGGACTCTGCTGTTAAGGATCTTGAGACAATCACAGGTCAGAAAGCAGTTCTTACAAGAGCAAAGAAATCTGTTGCTAACTTTAAAATCAGAGAAGGAATGCCAATCGGATGTAAGGTTACATTAAGAGGCGAGAAGATGTATGAATTCGCAGATCGTTTAATTAACTTATCATTACCTCGTGTTCGTGACTTTAGAGGTATTAATCCAAACGCATTTGATGGTAGAGGAAACTACGCTCTCGGTATTAAAGAACAGTTAATTTTCCCAGAAATCGAGTATGACAAGGTTGATAAGGTAAGAGGTATGGATATTATCTTCGTTACAACAGCTAACACTGATGAAGAAGCTCGTGAATTATTGACATTGTTCAACATGCCATTTGAGAAATAATAGGAGGGAAATTCCATGGCTAAAACATCAATGAAAGTTAAACAGCAGCGTAAACCAAAATTCTCTACAAGAGAATATACACGTTGTAAAATCTGTGGTCGTCCACATTCTGTTTTGAGAAAATACGGAATCTGCAGAATCTGTTTCCGTGAATTAGCTTATAAAGGACAGATACCAGGCGTAAAGAAAGCAAGCTGGTAAAATATAGGAAGGAGGACAACTTAAAATGACAATGAGCGATCCAATCGCAGATATGCTTACAAGAATTCGTAATGCAAATACTGCAAAGCATGATACAGTAGATGTTCCATCATCAAAGATGAAAGAATCTATCGCAAAGATTCTTCTTGACGAAGGATATATCAAAAACTACGAAATTATTGAAGATGGTAATTTTAAGACAATTCGTATTGAATTAAAGTACGGTAAAGATAAAAACGAAAAAATCATCACAGGACTTAAGAGAATCTCTAAACCAGGTCTTCGTGTTTATGCAAACGCTGAGGATCTTCCAAAGGTTCTTGGAGGACTTGGAATTGCAATCGTTTCCACAAACAAAGGTGTGGTAACAGATAAAGAAGCTAGAAAGATGAATGTTGGTGGAGAAGTATTAGCATTCGTATGGTAGGCAATGAGCACTTGGCGAGGTATTTTCGAGCCTAGTGCGAAAGCCGTTCCCGAAACTTAGACTTGGTCTTTTCAAGTCTTAGTTGAGTGGAGCCTGTTGATTTAGTTAATCTCTAAAGAGACAGAAACTTTGACACAAACAACAAATTTTAATTATTATAGGAGGTACGGGCATGTCACGTATAGGAAGAATGCCAATCGCTATCCCAGCTGGAGTTACAGTTGATATAGCAGAAAATAACAAAGTGACTGTAAAAGGTCCAAAGGGAACACTTGAAAGAGTATTACCTGCAGAAATGGATATTAAGTTAGAAGATGGTCAGGTAGTTGTTACAAGACCTAATGACTTAAAGAAAATGAAATCATTACATGGTTTAACAAGAACCTTAATCAACAACATGGTTGTTGGTGTAACAAATGGTTACGAAAAAGTTCTTGAGGTAAACGGTGTAGGTTATAGAGCTCAGAAGCAGGGCAAGAAGCTTGTCTTAGCTTTAGGTTACTCACATCCTGTTGAAATGGAAGATCCAGAAGGTTTGGAATCTGTTGTTGATGGACAGAATAAAATCATCATCAAGGGTATCGATAAAGAAAAAGTTGGCCAATATGCTGCTGAAATCAGAGATAAGAGAAGACCTGAACCATACAAGGGCAAGGGTATTAAGTATGCTGATGAAACAATCAGACGTAAAGTTGGTAAGACTGGTAAGAAATAATTAAGGAGTGTGTGAGAATGGTTAGTAAAAAATCAAGAACAGAAGTTCGCGTTAAAAAACATATGAGAATTCGTAATCGTTTCAGCGGTACTGCTGAAAGACCACGTTTAGCTGTTTTTAGAAGTAACAATCACATGTATGCTCAGATTATTGACGACACAGTTGGAAATACTTTAGTTGCAGCTTCTACATTAGACAAAGATGTAAAGGCTCAGTTAGAAAAAACAAATGACGTTGATGCAGCAGCATGTGTAGGAACAATGATTGCGAAAAAGGCACAGGAAAAAGGTATCAAAGAAGTTGTCTTCGACAGAGGCGGATTTGTATACCATGGAAAAATCAAAGCATTAGCAGATGCAGCCAGAGAAGCTGGCTTAGAATTCTAGGAAAGGGAGGAAAAGACGCATGAGACATACAATCATTGATGCTAGTCAGTTAGAATTACAGGAAAAAGTAGTATCAATCAAACGTGTTACTAAGGTTGTAAAGGGTGGTCGTAACTTCCGTTTCACAGCATTAGTAGTAGTTGGTGACGGTAATGGTCACGTTGGTGCAGGACTTGGAAAGGCAACTGAAATCCCAGAAGCTATTCGTAAGGGAAAAGAAGATGCAATGAAAAAATTAGTAACTGTAGCTATGGATGATAACAGAAGTGTTACTCACGATTTCTTAGGAAAGTTCGGAAGCGCATCTGTATTATTGAAGAAAGCTCCAGAAGGTACCGGAGTTATCGCTGGTGGTCCAGCACGTTCTGTACTTGAACTTGCAGGTATCAAGAACATCCGTACAAAATCATTAGGATCTAATAACAAGCAGAACGTTGTACTTGCTACAATCGAAGGTTTACGTCAGTTAAAGCAGCCTGAAGAAGTAGCTGCACTTCGTGGTAAGTCTGTGGAAGAGATTCTTGGTTAATTGCCAGGAAGCTAAAGGAGGAAAATCGAAATGGCAGATAAATTAAAGATCACATTAGTGAAATCTACAATCGGTGCAATTCCAAAGCATAAGGCTACCGTGGCAGCTTTAGGCTTAAAGAAGCTTAACAAAACAGTAGAAATGCCTGACAATGCAGCCGTTAGAGGTATGATTCAGCAGGTAAGACATTTGGTTAAAGTAGAAGAAATCTAAGATTGAGATAAGGAGGTGTCGGAATGGACTTATCAAACTTAAGACCTGCAGATGGTTCAAAGCAGGGAGATAGATTCAGAAGAGGACGTGGACATGGTTCAGGAAATGGTAAGACAGCTGGTAAGGGACATAAGGGACAGAAGGCTCGTTCAGGAGCTCCAAGACCTGGTTTCGAAGGTGGTCAGATGCCATTATACAGAAGAATTCCAAAGAGAGGATTTACAAATTACAACCACAAGGAAATCGTTGGTATTAATTTAAGTGCTTTGGAAAGATTCGAAAACGGAACAGAGGTTACTGTTGAGACATTAATCGAAACAGGAATCGTTTCAAACCCAAAAGATGGTGTTAAAATCTTAGGAAATGGAGAATTTACTAAGAAACTTACAGTTAAGGCTAACGCTTTCAGTGAAAGTGCAAAGGCTAAGATTGAAGAACTTGGTGGAAAAGCAGAGGTGATCTAATGTTTAACACACTAAAAAATGCATTTAAAATTAAGGACATTAGAACTAAGATTTTATATACATTTTTGATGTTGATAGTAGTCAGAATTGGGTCACAGCTTCCAATTCCTGGTGTAAACAGAGAGTACTTTGCCCAGTGGTTTTCACAGCAGTCTGGTGACGCATTCAGCTTTTTTAATGCTGTCACCGGAGGTTCTTTCGAACAGTTGTCAGTGTTTGCATTGAGCATTACGCCATATATTACTTCATCTATTATTATGCAGCTTTTAACTATTGTTATTCCAAAGTTAGAAGAGTGGCAGAAGGATGGAGAGGATGGAAGAAAGAAAATTCTTTCCATTACTCGTTATGTAACCATTGGATTGTCTTTGGTACAGTCCATTGCAATGTCAGTTGGATTTGGTAATAAGGGTCTATTACAGGAATTTAATGCTCTCAGCGTAGTGACTGTAGTAGTTACTTTGACAGCAGGATCTGCAATGCTTATGTGGATTGGTGAACAGATTACAGAAAAGGGTGTTGGTAATGGTATCTCTATTGTGCTTTTGATTAACATCGTTTCCAGAATCCCGGCAGATTTAAGTTCCCTATATGAATCCTTCATCAAGGGAAAAACACCTGCTTATGCAATCCTTGCAGCAGTAATCATTATTGCAATCATCTTGGTGACAGTTGTATTGACAGTTATCTTACAAGACGGAGAGAGAAGAATCTCTGTTCAGTATGCAAAAAAAATGCAGGGAAGAAAAATGGTTGGCGGACAGTCAACACATATCCCATTAAAGGTAAATACAGCTGGTGTAATTCCTATTATCTTTGCTTCATCGTTATTACAGTTTCCAGTAGTTATTGCAGCTTTGGCTGGTAAGTCTGGTTCAAACTGGGTGAAGTATTTATCATCATCAAACTGGTGTGAACCTTCAAACTTGAAGTATTCTATTGGTTTGGTAGTGTATATTATTTTGTGTGTATTCTTTGCGTATTTCTATACTTCTATTACGTTTAACCCGTTAGAAGTTGCGAATAACTTAAAGAAGGCAGGTGGATTTATTCCAGGTATTCGTCCTGGTTCACCCACATCAGATTATTTAACGAAAATTCTAAATAACATTATTTTAATCGGAGTTATCGGATTGATTATTGTAGCAGTAATTCCAATTTTCTTTAACGGTGTGTTTGGGGCAAATGTTACCTTTGGTGGAACATCCCTTATCATTATCGTGGGAGTTGTATTGGAAACAATGAAACAGATCGAATCGCAGATGCTTGTCAGATATTATAAAGGTTTTTTGAATGACTAATATTGGTAATGCTTGCATTACATAAGATATTGCTGGGAATCCATAGGGTTCCCGGCATTATTAGCAAATACCGAAAAATCCCGGTATTTAAAGGAAGGAGAAAAAGAATGAAGTTAATTATGTTAGGAGCACCAGGTGCAGGTAAGGGTACTCAGGCAAAAAGAATTGCAGAGAAATACAATATTCCACATATTTCAACAGGTGATATTTTCCGTGCCAATATCAAAGAAGGTACAAAACTCGGAGAAGAAGCAAAAAAATACATGGATCAGGGACTTTTGGTTCCAGATGAATTAGTTGTGGATTTAGTGATGGACAGATTTGCTAAGCCTGACTGTGAAAATGGATATGTGTTAGATGGATTTCCAAGAACAATTCCACAGGCAGAAGCACTTGATGCAGCTTTGGAAAAGGCAGGAGCAAAGATTGACTATGCTATTAATGTGGAAGTTCCAGATGAAAATATTTTAAACCGTATGGGCGGACGTAGGGCCTGCGTAGGTTGTGGGGCAACTTATCATATTCAGTTTAATCCTACAAAGACAGAGGGCGTGTGTGACAAGTGTGGCAAGGAATTAATCTTAAGAGATGATGACAAGCCGGAAACAGTAAAGAAACGTCTGGATGTATACCATGAACAGACACAGCCATTAATCGATTATTATACCAACAAAGGTGCGCTGGTAGAAGTTGATGGTACTGTTGCAATGGATGATGTATTCAAGGCAATTGTAGAGATTTTAGGAGCATAAGAGTATGGCAGTGTCAATTAAATCTGCACGAGAAATTCAGTTGATGCGTGAAGCTGGAAAAATTTTATGTGAAGTTCACAATCAATTGGAAGACTTTGTAAAACCTGGAATATCTACATTAGAAATAGACCAATATGGAGAAAAATTGATTCGTAAGTACAATTGTATTCCTTCTTTTTTAAATTATGAAGGATATCCTGCGTCAATCTGCGTCTCGGTAAATGATGAAGTGGTACATGGAATCCCAACGAAACAGAGAATTCTGAAGGATGGGGATATTGTGAGTCTGGATGCAGGAGTGATTTATGAAGGATATCATTCAGATGCGGCAAGAACACATTTAATTGGAAAATGCAGTTTGGAAGCTCAAAGGCTGGTGGAAGTCACAAAACAAAGTTTCTTTGAGGGAATTAAATATGCAAAAGAAGGAAATCGTCTGTTTGATATTTCCAATGCCATTGCAGATTATGTTGAAAGTTATGGCTATGGAATTGTACAGGATTTGGTAGGACATGGAGTGGGAAGAAAGCTTCATGAAGATCCCCAGATTCCAAATTACAGGCAGAGCAGACGTGGAATGCGGTTGAAGGCCGGTATGACCTTGGCTATAGAACCAATGATAAATGCTGGTGGATACGAGGTGGTCTGGTTGGATGATGACTGGACAGTGGTAACTGAGGATGGCTCATTGTCCGCACACTATGAAAATACAGTTTTAATCACTGAGGGCGAACCAGAGATTTTGTCCTTGGTAGAATAAATTTGAGGTGAAATCATGAGAGAATTTGAAGTTGGCATGATGGCAAAATCTTTATCAGGTCATGACAAAGACAGCCTTTACATTATCATGGATATAAAGGATGATTTTGTGTTCTTAGTGGATGGGAGAATCAAGACATTAGAAAAACCAAAAAAGAAGAGAAAAAAGCATATTCAAATTATGTATGAAAAACCCCAAATCATAGTGAATAAACTAGAAAACAACGAAATAATTCAAAATGAAGATATTAAAAGAAGTATTAAACTTTATAAATTAGGAGGTAATGCAAATGTCTAAGGCAGATGTAATCGAAGTGGAAGGAACAGTATTGGAAAAATTACCAAACGCAATGTTTCAGGTAGAATTAGAGAATGGTCATCAGGTGCTTGCACATATCAGTGGAAAGCTTCGCATGAACTTTATTCGTATCTTACCAGGAGATAAGGTAACCATTGAACTTTCACCTTATGATTTATCTAAGGGAAGAATTATCTGGAGAGACAAATAAAAAAGATAAGATATTTGTACAAAATTGTCCTTTTATGTCGAATGATGTAAAGGGACAATTTTTTTTCAAGAATAATAAAAATTGTAAGAATTATCCAATAAATTCAG
>CACXGE010000085.1 GCA_902767135.1 uncultured Lachnospiraceae bacterium
AATGACCATACCTCATACGAAGTATGGTCATTCACTAAACACTCGTTTTAGATATTTAACCTGTCTACTTGACAGGGGGCATATCAATGTGAGAAAATATCCTGAACTGAAGGAATATAGAAAAGGTGGTAATCGGCAAAAGAATAAATTGCCGGTATGGGTTGCGTTTAGTTACTTTGAGTTAGGGATAGTAACGATGATGTATAATTATTTGCGTGGTGATTTGCGCAAGGCAATTCTGGTTTACTCATTTGCAAAAACAACCTATGCTAAAAGAGACACAGAGGTCATGGATACGTGGTTGGATGCCGTAAGAAATCTGAGAAATTACTGTGCACACAATTCAATGTTAGTAGGTATGACATCGTCAGTTGTATTAATGGATTCTAACGATGATGCAACCTTGTTGCAAGCAGATAATGATTTGTTTTCTAGAATATATGCACTAAAGAAATTGATTCCGATTGACGACACAGACAATATGAAGAAGGATATCAAAAAGTTAATCAATAAAACTCCGGTAGATGTATGTTTACTGGGAATTCTTCCAAGTAATTGGGAAGAAATTTATGATAAAATAGTTGAATTTTAAAATAGTATAACGCATATACTATTTATGGCCGTAGAGAGGCTAGGGTAATGCCTTAATCCAAATATCTCATTAGCGGGTAGACAGTCAGAGTTATGGCTGTCTATTTTTTTGTTGAATTGCAGTTGGAACAGCGGTATAATTTTGTTGGGACAATTGAAGAGCTTGTTAATGCAGTAGCATTGATTGGAGGTTTACATGGAAATTTCAAAAAGCGATTGGAAATTATTCAGAGCATGCATTGCTGAATGGCAGGAAAATTATATGGAACGCTTAGTGTAAGAATATATTGATATGTTGAATGGAAACGGAAATGCCTCAGATAAGTTCTGGGAGTTGGAAGAGCGAATAAAGAAGGACAAGAAACATCCGGGCAAGCCCTAAAACAGCTTTCCCGGATTTTCAATTTTCAAAACTCTATTTTTTCTTATTATTGTATCTGAGTATCACTAATTTATAGTTTAAATTTCTTTACTACAGTATCTAATTGGTTAGCAATTCCCTGTTGACTAACTAACATTTCATTCACTTCATCCACTACACAAAAAGCATCATCAACTTCACTTAGTACATTTCCACTAACCTCAGATGTTTCTTGTGCAGATTCAGCAATATTTTGCACTGCATCTGCTACCTCACCCATAATCTGACTAATATTTTCAGCCATTTCTGATATCTTATCTGAACTCTCTGCAAAATATTCTGCATCTTTTCCGTATTGTTCTGCTGTCTCTAAGAAGGAGGTGTAGTCTGGTGTTACAGTTCCTTGTATAAAGGAAAGTAATTCCTGTGCATCTTTGGTTAGATTCTGAAATGCGTTCTGTATCTTTGTAATAGTATCTTGAATTTCATTTACTGCAACAGCTGTTTCATTTGCTAGATTTCCAATCTCACCAGCCACAACAGCAAACCCTTTTCCCTGCTCGCCTGCTCTAGCAGCCTCTATAGAAGCATTTAATGATAATAAGTTAATTTGCTCTGCAATACTTGCAATCACACCAGCCATTTCCCCGATACTAGATACAACCTTTGAATTCTCAATACTGACCTGTAACTGCTCCTCAAACTGATTAAACGTATTAATGGTAGCAATCTGTGAATTTCTAGTGTTTCTTTCCAGCGACACTGCTCTCTGTTTAATCTGTTCAGACATCCCCTTGCTACTTACTGTTTCCTGTGTCAAAATACTAACCGAAGATGCAACTTCTTCTACACTAGCATTCACCTGCTCAGTCACTGCACTAGAAGAGAGAGTTGCCTCATTGATAGAGCCCATTGAGTTTTGGATTTTTTTAAATCCATTTAACAACATATCAAATGAATGTTTAATCTTATCACTAGAATCATTTATCTCTACTGCATGTTCTGCAATATTGGTAATAATCGCCTTGTTGCTAACATACATCTCATTTAAAGCATTTCCCATGACTCCTAACTCATTTTTTTCCTTTACAACTAAAGGCTCAATTGTAAAGTCACCCTTTGAAAGAAAACCTGCAAAATTTCCTACACGTTTTACATTATCTGAAATATTCTTTACTTGTATAAGAACAACCATCACAACCAAAATCAGAGCAATTACACCAATCGCAACCATAACACCTGTAAAACGCATTACTGGTGTAAGCAATTCTGACTTGGACACCTGCAGGATAACTATCCAATCTGCAGATTCTAGTCTAGAGAAATATGCCTCCTGAACAATACCATCCGCATCCTTGTAACTTTCTTTTCCTTCCTTAGCTGAGATTACGTTTTCTCCAAATTTTTTAAAATCCCCACCAAGATTTTTAATATTTTCCTCTTTCTCTATTTTCAAAGGATCCACACCACCAAGAAGTGTCCCTTTTTCTGTAATCAACATTGCTTTACCAGTATCTCCAATAGTAATCTCGTTCACCATGTTTTCTAAAGTAGAAATCTCAATATCTACAGAAATACAACCAATATAGGTGTCGCCATTATACATTGGAGCAGTACACGTTGACATGATCAATTTTGATGTTTCATCGTAATATGGATTAGTGATAATCGCTTCCCCGTTAGATTTTTCTGCAATTTTGTAATATTCCTGACTAAAATAATCATACTCTGCATTACTGTAATCATAGGTTGTGGTAATATCATCACCATTCTTGTAGATATACGGTCCTACATATTTCTGCTCACTATCGTATGCATATGGTGCAAACCAAATACCACTTCCAAGTACCATATCATTGTTATCAATTAAATCGGCAAGTAGTACCTCATAGTCCTCCAAATCCAGTATTGTATATGAATTTTCTACTACATCTGCAATTTCTACAGCTGTGTTCTTCACTACCTGCAATTTAGAATCCATTTCTTGTACTCGCGCATCCAAATTTGCTTGCATCTTTTCTCCAACCTGCAAATGAATCATATTCATACAGGATACGGAAGAATATACTGTTAATGTCAATATAGCAATAACAATAATTGGCAAAATGGATACCATCATCTGAATTTCAATTTTCTTAAAACCACTTTTCTTTGTCATATTCAAATCCTCCTTATTTTATAAAGTTTTTACCTTTGTCTTATAATAAATAAGTATAACATATTAGATATTTAAAATCCAGTATATTACAATTGTTTCTCGAGAAAACTGTAACGGATTTGGGCAATGCTGTGCATGAAAAAATGGTGGTCAGATTTTGTTTCAGGGAAGCTATGAAGCTTTGCTTCTGTCTGGAACCAGGACTGGAAATGCAATGAAGCATATCGAGTCGCTGAAGGAAATGCCACGGATGCCAAAAGAATTTCTTTCGGTACAAAATGCTAGTGTCCATAATCGGAAAAATGTATCAGTGGATATCCCGCTCAATGTACTGACTGTGGTCACCGGCGTGGCTGGTTCCGGAAAAAGTTCTCTAGAAAAAGCAAAGGAACTTGGTTGTGGTGCGGTTTGTTTTGAAGGAAACATTGACTTTTATGGAAAGAGTGGTTTTACTTATGCCAGTGAATTCGGAATTCGCTACCATGGCTTGCCGGAAGGTGAAGATGCCTCCTTCTTTTTATGCAAGGAATTGATTCCAGGATATTTAGACGGGATTACAGGTGAATACGCAACGCCAAAGGGGTATTTTGTGGATGAAGCAGAGGTGGAAACATTCGATAAGGAGTTTCCGATGAAAGAAAAATTGAAACTTCCGGGTCAAATATTCTAGTAATTTAAGAGTAAAAGTAACCGTTCAGTACAGGTCTCAACATTTACTGCTGAGCCGTAAGAGATACTGGATGTTTTTGCGGAGGGTAGCATGGTTTCCCCCCGTATTCTCTACGATGGTATCCACACTGGCACCTGCATGGGTATTCCGGCAACAGGAAAGCGTATCACATTTAAGACTCTGGAAAACTTCAAGGTTGAAAACGGTAAGATCACGGAGTCCTGGGGGTACTGGCCGGATAAAGAAATTGAGCAAAAACTGAAAGCGGAATAAGGAAATTCCTTCAACTATTGTGAATCTTCCTCTGATGGAATAAAATAAAAGCATATAATGTATGAAGGCTATAGGACATGCTACCTGTAACTTTGATAGAGAGGGACAGTGTGCGTGATAAGAAATAGGACATACACGAAATGCACAAAAATTGTGGTCGAATTTTGTTACGGGTTACGCGTTTAACCTTTGCAATTTTCCAAAGTTCATTTTATAATTATTACGGAATAGTTACATTATTACAACTACTATGTTATGAATTGGAGGAATAATAAAGTGGAAAAGGGGAAATTGGTAATTCCGGAAGAAAACAGAGAATTCAAAAAGGAACTGCTTCAAATTGCAGTTCCCGTAACATTACAATGTCTGATGCAATCTTCATTTTCCGTAGTGGATCAGATCATGACAGGGCAGCTTGGGAGTATCAGTATCGCAGGTATCGGGATTGGAGGAAAGTTTGCGTCCATCTATTCGGTGGTGATTGCCGCGGTTGCATCTGTAGCGGGCATCATGATAGCACAGTACATAGGTAAGAAAGATACAAAAGAAGTAGGAAGAAGTTTTTATACGAATTTAGCAGTTTCTTTGATCATAGTGGCAATCTTTACTTCACTGAGTATGATGATACCGTCCCAGATTTTGGGGTTATATACAAATGATGATGCTACAGTCCAAAAAGGAGCGGAATACCTTAGAATATATGCCCTTAGTTTTCTGCCAGTGGCAGTTATGTCCATTTTTTCAGCATATCTTAGGTGTGTTCAGGCAGCAAAGATTCCGTTATATGCCAGTATTTTTGCCAGTATAGCAAATACTGTCTTAAATTATGTACTCATATTCGGAAAAGCAGGTTTTCCGGTTATGGGTGTGAAAGGAGCCGCATGGGCATCTGTGATTGCACAGTTATTAGGCTGTATAGTTACCGTTTTTTTATTTATGATTTTACACCGGAAGCGTTTGTGGAAAATTCCCTTCGAGATAAGGAGGGACAAAGAACAAATGAAACAGTATCTGGTTATTTTCATGCCACTGCTTGTATGTGAATTTTTCTGGAGTCTTGGAGAAAATGTATATGCCTCTATTTATGGGCATGTGGGGACAAAAGCCTTTGCCGCAATGACACTGACAAATCCTTTGCAGGCATTGGTAATAGGCGCATTAAGCGGTGTGGCACAGGCGGCTGGAGTAATGATAGGTAAGCGTCTGGGGGCTGATAATACCAAGAGTGCTTATCAGGATGCCAAAAAGCTTATGTATACGGGACTCCTTTGCTCCATTCTGCTGTCAGTCATGGTAGTAGTATTCAATAAATATTATGTGCTAATATTTCCGGTAGAAGAAGAGGTAAGGCAGATGACAAGGCATCTGCTTATAGCATATGCTTTGGTTGCACCTGTAAAAGTGCAAAATATGATTTTAGGTGGAATTTTAAGGAGCGGAGGCAGGACAACCTACGTAATGGTGATTGACCTGATTGGCACGTGGATTTTTGGAGTGCCTCTGGGACTGTTAGCAGCTTTTGTTTTTCAGTTACCCATTGCAGCCGTCTATTTCGTTCTATCTATGGAAGAGTGCATACGTGTGATGATTTCATTGGTAATATTCAAAAAAAAGAAGTGGATGCACAGACTGTGAAGATGAAAGGAAGAGACATAGCCTGCTTCATAAATAAAAGGGGTGTTTATCGTGGGAAAAGGCTATAATAAAACACTTTATGCCTGCTTTCTTGGATATGTTGTGCAAGCGATTGTAAATAATTTTGTTCCTCTTCTTTTCCTGACTTTCCATAGCAGTTATGGTATACCCATGACACAGATTACTTTGCTCATAACATTTAATTTTGGATTACAGCTTTTGGTGGATATGATGTCGGTTACTTTTATTGACAAAATAGGCTATCGTGCATCCATAATGATTGCACACTTTTGTGCAATGACCGGATTGGTCTTTTTGATCATTCTGCCTCGAATATGCGGAAACGCCTTTGTGGGACTGTTGATTCCTGTTGCCATATATGCAGTTGGTGGCGGGTTGTTAGAAGTATTGGTAAGTCCTGTTGTGGAAGCATGTCCTACAAAATGTATTTCCCATACTTTTATTGATAGGAATACATTTGTGTCAGATATGTAATAAAAAGTGAAAGCCACAACTTAGTTTTATCTTCCGTAAGGAAAGCTGATTTATACTGAGTTGGAAACATCAAAAACTCTGGAGTACGCTCCGGAGTTTTTTGCTTTACCTGAATTGTTACCTCTTAATCTTTAATCAAAATACAGTGTTTGACATTTTGCCTTTTTTTAAATACAATATTGCGTGAGGTTTTTTGATGCAAATGAATGATTTCTAAAATAGTAGAAAGGTGAAAGTTATGAAAAAAACAATGTATTTAAAGTTGCAGGCATTAGCTTTGTCTGTGGCTATGGTGGGAAGTAGTCTGCCAATGACAACTATGACCACAGAGGCTGCCACGAAGGCAATGGAAGCAGAATATCAGGTAGAAGAAGTGCCCGTATCCGGAAATGATTACGGATTGATGAGTGAGGTTCAAGGTTCTTCTATTTTACACTGTTGGAACTGGTCGGGAGTTTGACAGTTGAATAATAGAAAAAATCCTTGCAGGCCGCATAAAACCTGCTTTTTTTGTGTCAATTTTACTGTTTTGCTG
>CACXGE010000086.1 GCA_902767135.1 uncultured Lachnospiraceae bacterium
AATCAGAGATTTGGCGCAGGTACGAACCTTACAGTAAATGTAAGGTTCTGATTGAAGAGAGTGAATACATAGAAAAATCAGGCAATGCCGACAAATGCAAAATGGCCCGATTTATGCAAAATTCACATTTTCTCACGGTGTCAGCAGTAAATGCTGACACCTGTACTGAATAATTACTGCGTTCTAATGATTAGCAAACAGTCAGGGAGCCGAAATTTGAGCAGAGTAATAATTCAAGGTTATTGTAATTTTTCACAACACTGATACAAAAGAATTGGCAATTTTGACATTGTGATATTTTGTGCAAAATGTTAAAATAATCAAGGAATCCTGCAAGTATTTAGTACAGGATGTGCATGGATTCCCATACATCATATGGTGGGAGGCAGATGGGAATCCGCCGTCAAGACTTTACAGCAGGTCTTGTAGCTAAAATCTTATATAACAAAGGAGGGGGAACGATGAAAGTACGTTCTGTAAAATTTAGAATAGTCTTTATGGCATTTGAAATTGTGTTGATTTCCTGCTTGATTTTAGGAACTTTAAGCATTTATTTCTCCAGTAATACTTCCAATGCCGAGGCTATGGAAAATGTGAAACTGCAAACTTCAATACAGGTGGAAAAGCTGAACAGTACCTTGCAAAAGATAGAGCAGTCTGTGGACAGCTTAAGTGCAACCACCATTGAAACCATTGATGATTTCAAAAAGTTTAAAGCAGACACTTCCTACGAAGAGGAGTGTACCAACAAATTAAAGGTTACTTCCAAAAATACCATGTTGAGTACAGATGGGGCAATGAATATTTATATCCGATATAATCCGGAGTTTACGAATCCAACCTCAGGATTATTCTTGGATGGTTCGTCTGGAAAGGTGGAATATTTAACACCTACAGATTTCAGTAGTTATGATCCATCGGATTTGGCTCATGTTGGCTGGTATTATATTCCGGTTCAGGCAGGTGTGCCTACCTGGATGGATCCCTATTTAAATGAAAATATTAATGTGTATATGATTTCCTACGTGGTGCCTATTTTTATCGATGACACTTCTGTTGGTATTGTGGGAATGGATGTGGATTTCACAAAGGTACAGGAGATTGTAAGTGGCGTGGAGTTGTACAAAACCGGGTATGCGTATCTGGTAAACGCAAATAATCAGGTAATGTACCATAAAGACTATGAGACAGGAAGTGACTTGGCAGAGCAGGACAGGGAAGCAGCAGAATTTATCAGTGATGCTGATAACGAGGGAAAGGTTGTAAAAGTCGGGAAAAATGTTATGATTTATCAAACCTTGGATAACGGTATGAAGTACGTTATGTGTGTGCCGTATAGCGAGGTTACCGAAAGAACCAGCCAATTGACCGGTTTTATTTTGGGCTCTGCAGTGATATGTCTGATTCTTGCTATGGCAGTGGCATTATTCGAAGGTTTTAGCATTGCAAAACCAATTACACAGTTGACAGAGATTATCTTAAAAACCGCAGACTTTAATTTTACACCGAATCCAAAAAGCCAGATTCTGATGAAGAAAAAGGATGAAATCGGAGATATGGCGAGAGCTGTTCACGGTATGAGAAAGAAATTAAAAGGAATGGTAGAGAGTATCACTCAGTCATCTCAGGGAATGACAGGCAACGTAGGTGTGCTGGAGAACTCTGCTTTGAGTGTACTTGATATCGCCCAGGGAAATACAGCATTGACAGAAGAATTGGCAGCGGCAATGGAAGAAACCAATGCCTCTACAGAAAAAATTAAGGATAACCTGGAAACAGTGAATTTAAAGGCGAGAGAAATTAAACAGTTATCTGATGATGGAACAAAGCTCTCCGGAGAAATTAAGGTAAGAGCGGAACAATTAAAGAAGTCAACAGCAGGGTCTGCAGACAAAACAAAGCAGATGTATGAAGATGTAAAAACCCAGGCAGAGGCAGCCTTAGAAAAATCTAAGGCAGTGGAAAAAATCGATATGCTTACCACGGCAATTGCAGAAATTTCATCTCAGACGGGATTACTTGCATTAAATGCCAGCATAGAGGCAGCCAGAGCAGGTGAGGCAGGAAGAGGATTTGCAGTGGTTGCATCGGAAATCAGTACCCTTGCCAATCAGACAGCGGATACCGTATCAAATATTGACGTTATCGTACAGGAGGTCAATGAAGCCGTCGCAGATATGTTAAAATGTCTGGATATCTCCATGGGATTTATGGGAGAAACTGTATTAGAAGACTATAAAGAGTTTAGTCAGGTAGGAGTACAATACAAAGAAGATGCCAGTGTAATAGAAGACAGTATGACAAGAGTAAGTGATGCAATTAACGCTTTGACGGGCAATATTCAGGAGATTACCAATGCGGTAGAAAATATTTCCATGGCTATTTCAGAGTCCAGCGATGGAATCAATGAAATTGCAGAAAAGACAGTTACCATGAGTTCCGAAAGTCATAACAACACTGAAATAGTAGAAGAAAGCAAGAAATTAATCGAGAAATTGAATGGTATTGCGGATATGTTTACGATTTAAGAAATATACGTATCTGTTCAGGACTACTGAACAGATACGAAACTTCCATCTCAAAATTGAGACCACTATAAATGTATTCCATGGAAGTTTCGTAAAGCTGATGCACACAAA
>CACXGE010000087.1 GCA_902767135.1 uncultured Lachnospiraceae bacterium
CGGTCAATGCTTACGCATGCAAAATTGCCCGATTTTTGTAAAATTTACATTTTCTTACGGTGTCAGCAGTAAATGCTGACACCTGTACTGAATAGTTACATAATATCTAAGTAAACAGAAAGCACCCACTCCAAAGGTGGATGCTCCGAGTTTAGGTCAGATGATGTCCTTACGGACACTGCCTATCCTGTTGGCAGACAGGATAGGCATTTTTATTTTCGCTTGTTTCTCTTATCGAGAAAGGCAAGCAATTACTTTCCTCAAACGATATTCTAACACACAAAATATATCATCTGCAACAACTAATGACCAAAATCTCACCGTAATTGTAACAGTTCAGCCCTATTCCATATAGTAAGACATTCTACACTCTCCCGCTGCCCCGGCTTTCTTGACCTGCTCTGTATTGTCATCATCTATACCCCCGATTCCATACACAGGAATGGGCACTGCCTGACAAACCTCTTGTAAAAACCCGAGACCTCTGCCCGGCAGACCTTTTTTGCAATCCGTCTCAAACACATGGCCTGCAGTAAGATACGTAGCACCAAGATGATATGCCTCCTTGGCTTCCTCACTGCTGTGAACAGAAACTCCTATGGTATCAAAAAAACTTAAGTTTTTCTGTTCTTTCTTTAGGCGTTCCAGAGGCAGATGTATTTTTTTTACACCTAATTTTTCTGCCACCTGTACAAAGCTGTGTAAAACACAGGGAATCCCCTCTTCCTTGCAGGCTTCCAGTACCTCTAACGCCAGTGCTTCATATTTTTCTTCCGTCAGCTCCTTCTCCCGAAGTATCAACATATCTATTTTGTGAAGCTTGGCCACTTTTCGTATTTGTTCCGGCAAGGGTAATTGCGCCAGCTTAGAAGCAGTTACTGCTATCCTTTTATAAGAACACATAGTCATTCATCACAGGCTGTAAGCCCTGTTCTTTGATAGCAGATACCACTTCTTCTAGATTTCTGGTGTCTGCTATCTCAAACTGGTCGTCTCCCTGTTCTCCTTCCCCCTGATGTCCACCGATTCCGGTACTTACCCCTGCGGAAATCTTGGTTGCCGCCAGGCCAATCACATGATCCCTAAATCCTGCCCGTTCTCTGGTAGATATGGTCATACCTGCATAAGGCATAAAAATACGATAGGCACACATGACCTGTAACAATTCCCTTTCGTGTACATCCTTTGGACTTATCTTATCATTGTTGATAATGGGACGTAATCTTGGACAGGAAAAGGAAATCTCAGCATGGGGATACTTTTTCTGAATGAGATAGGCATGGATTCCGGTGGCAAAGGCATCCTTCCTGAAATCTGAAAGCCCTAAAAGTGCTGCAAAAGCCACCCCACGCATTCCTCCCTTCAACGCACGTTCCTGTGCATTGACACGGTAAGGGAAGACTCTTTTATGCCCGGATAAATGCAGGGTTTCGTATTTGTCCGAATCATAGGTTTCCTGAAATACCGTAACAAAATCTGCACCGCACTGGTGAAGATAAGCATACTCATCCACATTCATAGGATATACTTCAAGTCCCACCATCTTAAAATACTTTCTGGCTATCTTACAGGCTTCTCCAATATAGGTCACATCTGACATCTTCCGGCTCTCTCCGGTGAGAATCAGAATTTCCTCTAAGCCGGTTTTTGCAATGGCTGCCATCTCTTTTTCAATGCCTTCTAAGTCAAGCTTTGCACGGCGAATCTGATTGTGACAGTTAAAGCCACAGTAAACACAATAGTTTTCACAGTAATTGGATATATATAACGGTGTAAATAAATAGACAGAATTGCCAAAATGCTTTGCGGTTTCTAACTTTGCCCTCTTTGCCATCTCTTCCAAAAACGGTGCTGCCGCAGTGGATAGTAAAGCGCCGAAATCCTTTTGTGTCAAACGTTCCTTTTTCAGGGCAGCCATCACATCCTCCTTAGAATACGCCATATCGTCGTAGTGTTCCATGGCATCTATAATCTGCTCCATTATATCAGAATCTATCACCTCCATTCCTTCCATATACTCCATATGATTTGTCTTTTCCATAGTTACCTCTTTTCTATCTTTCAACTCGTAACAGTTCAGCCATAGGCTAAACTGTTACCAAATCGGGCAATGCTTACGCATGCAAAATTGCCCGATTTTTGTTAAATACACATTTTCACACGGTCAGTGCAGTAAATGCACAGACCTGCCTGAACTGTTACTTCAACTCCTACAACAATTCCCGTTACTGTACACGAACCCATCAATCCTCTAAAAATCCTGTCAGCGGTGAGGAAGCAGAGGCAGCGTTTGTAAGCACCCGTCCCATTCCTGCCAGGTAAGCCGCTCTTCCTGCTTCTATGGCCGATTTAAATGCGCCTGCCATTGCCACAATATCTCCTGCGGTAGCTATGGCAGTATTTGCCATCACTGCCGCGGCTCCCATTTCCATTGCTTCACAGGCCTGAGAAGGTTTTCCGATTCCTGCATCCACAATCACAGGAAGATTGATTTCCTCAATGAGGATACGGATAAATTCTTTGGTGGCAAGTCCCTGGTTAGAGCCTATAGGGGATGCCAAAGGCATCACTGCCGCGGCCCCGGCATTTACTAAGTCCCTTGCCACATTTAAATCCGGGTACATGTATGGCAAAACCACAAAGCCCTCTTTTGCCAGAATTTCCGTTGCCTTTACGGTTTCCTGATTATCCGGAAGAAGATATTTGCTGTCTCTGATGACTTCCACTTTCACAAAATCGCCACATCCAATTTCCCTTGCAAGCCTTGCAATTCGCACGGCTTCCTGGGCATTTCTTGCCCCGGAAGTATTTGGTAACAAAGTCACCCCTTGGGGAATATAGTCTAAAATATTACCTTCTCCGTTGGAATTGGCCCGGCGAAGAGCCAAAGTTATCATCTGGGCACCGGCAAATTTTACCGCTGCATCAATCAATTCCACATTGTACTTTCCAGAACCTAAAATAAATCTGGAAGTAAATTCATGTCCACCTAAAATTAATTTATCTTCATTCATTTTCATTGTTATAATCCGCCTTTCTGATGTTTCTGACGCCAGGGTACCGTGGCGCCAGGGTACCGGGTTCGCTGGCTCCACCATTTTCCCTTTCTTTCGCCCTTTTCAGGGTGCCAGGGTACCGGGTTTGCTGGCTCCACCACAGGGTGCCAGGGTACCGGGTTCGCTGGCTCCACCATTTTCCCTTTCTTTCGCCCTTTTAGGGTGCCAGGGTACCGGGTTCGCTGGCTCCACCATTTTCCCTTTCTTTCGCCCTTTTCAGGGTTCTAGGGTACCGGGTTCGCTGGCTCCACCATTTTCCCTTTCTTTCGCCCTTTTCAGGGTTCTAGAGTACCGGGTTTGCTGGCTCCACCATTTTCCCTTTCTTTCGCCCTTTTCAGGGTTCTAGAGTACCGGGTTTGCTGGCTCCACGCCGGCTCACCCCAGACTGCAGTCCCCCTGGGTAATCAACTGCAATAGTACGTTTGCCTGATGGCCTGCACAAATACTCACCCTTGGAGCCAATAGTCCCATTCCTTTATAAGCATCACTCTCTCCATCTCCACACACATACAACCGATTCATTTTCTTTTTTGTGCAGATTGCATTGCTGTTGCCGATGCCTGCCATACCGGAACCAGAAACCACTACAGTCTCTGGCTGACGTTCTAAAAGATAGTTTACCAGCAAAGCCTTGTACTCTGGATTGTCAAAGGCTTCACAGACATAAGCTTCTCCTTTAAAAATCTCTTCTATATTATATTCTGTAACCTTCTCTTGACAAACCTCAACCTTAATATAAGGATTAATCTCCTCAACCATTTCCTTTAAGGCCTTGGTCTTTTCTATTCCAATATGACAGATTCTGTATGCCTGTCGATTCAAATTGGTAATATCTACCACATCAAAATCAATAAGCTTTAAAGTGCCAATCCCACTTCGGGCTAACATAATGGCGATGTTAGACCCCAACCCTCCTAATCCCGCAATACATACCCTTGCATTTTTAAATTTCTTATAAATCTCTTTTGTGAAACGTTTATCCATTGCCTCTTCTAATTCTACCTTTGTCACCACTTTAGCCACCTCCTACAAAGCTGACAACCTCTATGGTATCTGCCTCTGTAATCACCACTTCTTCATAACTTTTCTTTGGCACAATGACTCCATT
Organism: uncultured Lachnospiraceae bacterium; assembly: GCA_902767135.1. Lineage (GTDB taxonomy): Bacteria > Bacillota > Clostridia > Lachnospirales > Lachnospiraceae > RUG11237. The sequence goes on from CACXGE010000087.1 coordinate 4,165, forward strand.
TCTTTCCACTGCCACCCTTTTTACGTCATAACCCGCTTCCTTCAAATATTCTGCGATACTTTTTCCCTCCATATGTTCTATGTCATTTCCATTGATTCGAACCATTCTATATCCTCACTTTCTATCATTTGACGCAAAGCACTCGTGACTTTCATCATAAAACGAATGCCCACTATTTATTTTTTTACATGAGTATAATCCCGAAAAAAAAGGTTACATGAAGAAAGCTACACCCGCGGTGGTGTACCCCTTCATGCAACCTTCGTCACACTCTGTGCTATATTATAACCAACTTACTCCATAAATGCAATATTTTTATTTGAAAACGGGCAAACACTTGTTGTAACAGTTCAGCCATAAGCTAAACTGTTACGAAATCGGACAATGCTTACGCATACACAATTGCCCGATTCTTGTTAAATGCACTTTTTTGCACAGTCAGCGCAGTAAATGCGCAGACCTGCCTGAACTGTTACCACTTGTTACTATACCGCAACATCTTTTAGTTGAACATCTGTTTTCTGTATGCTATAATTCGGTTGGTATCGTTGAACCGAAAATGGATGCAGCTTTCCGATGATGCCCTCTAGTCTTACGAAAGAGGGTGATGCCCCATGAACACAATGGAAGTCTTGACTTTGTTGTTAGTAATATTCACGGCTCTATCTTTTATAGATACTCACAAGAAGAAATAGCATCCCAGACCGACCAAAGTTTGGATGCTATTCTTACCAATACATTTTTAACTGAGGGCAATCGAAAAGTCAATTCCGACTTGCTTTCTGACTAAATTATACTATGGGGTGCTTGATTTTTCAAGTACCCTTTTCAATATATATAACACAGAACAGGAGAAAAAACATGAAATACAAATTAGCTATTTTTGACATGGATGGCACCATATTAGACACCTTAGAGGATTTGGCAGACAGCTTAAACCATATTTTACAAGCAGAGCACTATCCAGAAAGAACCATTGATGAGGTGAGAAACTTTGTGGGAAACGGTATCCGAAAACTTATCGAAAGGGCACTGCCAAAGGATGCTACCCAGGATGAAATCCAACGAATCTTTGAATTATTTTTACCTTATTACCAAAAGCACAGTGCCATAAAAACCAAACCCTATGATGGCATCCTCCCCTTATTAAAAGAACTAAGAGTAAAGGGAATTGCCACTGCTGTGGTGTCCAACAAAGCAGATGTAGCAGTCCAGGAGCTTTGTCAGGTGTATTTTTCGGATTTATTTGATTTTTCCATTGGTGAAAAAGCTGGAAACAACCGAAAACCTGCCCCGGATGCGGTATACGAAACCCTGGATACCCTACATTTTTCCAAAAGTGAGGCGGTATATATTGGGGACTCTGACGTAGACCTTGCCACTGCCAGAAATTCCGGATTAGACTGCATTGCAGTATCCTGGGGATTTCGCAGTGAAGATTTTCTAAAAGAACAGGGGGCAGACTGCATTGTCCATGCCCCTAAGCAGATACTGGATATAATGATGTAAGTGTCAGAATGGTAAGGGCCAGTGAACCGAGTTCACCGGCTCCTTTTTACGTAAGTTAAAAAAATAAGAATACATGAAACCTATAGGATAGTTTTGTTGTCTATATAGGTAGAAGCTTCTAAACAGAGAACATTGTCTCTATACTACAACGACATAAAATAACGCTAAATGAGGTGAATCAAATGAAGGATGCGGAAATCATAAGACTATATCAAAAACGCTCCGAACAAGCAATTACTGAAACAGCACAAAAATATCAATACTACTGTAAAACCATTGCCAATCGTATCTTAAATGACAGACAGGATACCGAGGAATGCCTCAACGATACCTGGCTAAAGGCATGGAACAGTATTCCTCCCCAGATTCCAACGGTATTGTCTGCTTATCTTGGCAAAATCACCAGAAATCTGGCACTGAATATGTATAAGAAAAAAAATGCTGGAAAACGAATTGATGACCGAATGATGGTTTCTCTAGAGGAATTAAAGGATTGCATCAGCCAAAAAGATTCGGTGGAGTCCCAGACGGAAAGCCGTGAAATCGTGGCACTACTAAATGCATACCTGAAACAGGCTCCAGAATTGGAGCGCAAAATATTCGTGAGAAGATACTTCTATCTGGATACTTTAAAGGAAATTGCACAGAGCTTTGAATTAAAAGAAAGTTATGTGAAAACTTCTCTTTTTCGCAGTCGTCAAAAGTTAAAGCTATTTTTAGAACAGGAGGGTGTTGTGTTATGAAAAATGAAAGATTGTTTGAATGTATCGGAGAGATTGATGAAAAATTTATCGAGGAGGCAGCATCTATGAAATCAGGGAAAAAACAGGATAAGAATCAAAAGAAACAGAACAAAAATATATGGAAACGGGTTCTCATAAGCGCAGCAGCGGTCATAGCTCTATCTATCATCCTGCCAAACACCAATGGAAACCTTGCCATGGCCATGGAAAAAATTCCTGTACTTGGGAAATATTTTGAAATTGTAACTTTTCGTGAATATCACTACGAAGACGAAAAGAACCAGGCCGATGTGAAAGTACCCCAACTGACAACCAAGGACAATGCTTCAAAAGCAGAAAAGGAAACCGCATCCACTCTAAATAAAAGCATTGATGACTATGCCCAGGGCTTTATTCAAAAATTTAAGGAAACTTTGGCAACTGAGCATGATGGATATCAAGAGCTTTCCATGGACTATCAGGTGGTGACCGATAACGAGGACTGGCTGACCTTAAAAATCACCGCCCTGGAAGTACAGGCAAGTGGATATGAGCAGGTAAAATACTATCATATAGATAAGCGCACCGGAAAGGAAGCTGTGCTTTCAGATTTATTTGTGGATGGAAGTGATTATATTGACAAAATCAGTGAAAACATTATTGAACAGATGAAGGAAAATGAAAAATCAGATTCTGACAAAGTATACTTCTATCAGGGAACCTTACGGGACACCACCGGACTAAGTGAAGATGATTTATTTAACAAAATCAAACCAGAGCAAAACTTCTACTTTAATGAAGAAGGACAGCTCGTCATTACCTTTAATGAATATGAGGTAGCTCCAGGCTATATGGGCGTAGTGGAATTTACCATTCCAGATGACGTGATTGGTGATATTTTAAAATAAATGTTATGGTACTGCGAACCGGGTTCGCAGTACCACTTTAAAAAGCTTGTCACTGATATAACATATATTCATGTAGTGAATGAGGGCTGGACATATTTAGCGTCAGTGATGGATTTGTATGACCGTAAAATTATAGGCTGGTCTTATGGTAAAAACATCACCGCTGAACTGGCTACACAGGCTGTTAA
>CACXGE010000088.1 GCA_902767135.1 uncultured Lachnospiraceae bacterium
AGTGAAAATAAAAAATGCCCGGAAGCCTAATAAATAAAGACTTTCGAGCTATACTAAGCTAAAAGTTGCTGCAAAACTGTGGAAAAATATTGAAAAATATATGCATAAGTGTTAAAATAGAATAGATTGGACGTAGTGGGAAAACGTCGAAAGTAGGAAACAAATCAGAGAAACTAAAACTATGGGAGGAACAGCTATGAAGAGGAAAGTAATTACAGCGTTAGTGGCAGCATCCATGTGTGCCACTTTGGTAGCCGGTTGTGGACAGACTTCATCTACAGCGGATAAAGGTCAGGCGACAGAAGAAACAAAGGAAGAAAAGAATTCCAACAAAACGGTATCATTGACTTTGTGGGGGGGATGAAGCTGATGTGCCCATGTTGGAAAAAATGGTGGCAAGTTTTCAGGAGGAGTATAAATCGGAAGCCAAGTTTAAAATAGAGATTGTGCCGGCAGCGGAATCGGAATGTCGCAAGAATCTTTTGGCGGACCTAGAAGGGGGACCGGATGTATTTTCTTTTGCTGATGATCAACTTATGGCCATGGTTGCGGCAGGAGCCATAGAGCCAATTGAAGAGGCAGAGAAGGTGAAATCAGACTGCTTGGAGAAGGCTGTTGAGGCAAGTACCATCAATGGTAATATCTACTGCTATCCAATGACGGCGGACAATGGATATTTTATGTATTACGACAAGTCGGTGTTCAGTGATGAGGACATTAAGACTTTGGATGGAATGTTGGCAGCAGCGGCAACCAAAGAAAAGAAGGTGACTATGGACTGGACCTCAGGCTGGTATCTGTATTCTTTCTTTGGTAATACAGGATTGGACGTAGGGTTGAATGACGATGGTATTTCCAATTACTGTACGTTTAATTCCACCGAAGGAGCCATCAAGGGTGTAGACGTGGCAAATGCCTTGATGGCAATTGCAGGAAATCCGGGATTTATGGATGCCGGAGATGATGCTATGATTGAAGGTATGAAGAACGGAACAGTAGCGGCCGGTGTCAATGGAATCTGGCTGGCAGACAAGGTGGAGAAAGCATTGGGAAAAAATTACGGGGCAGCACCTTTACCTACTTATACCTGTGCCGGAAAACAGGTACAGATGTCCTCCTTTTCGGGATATAAACTGTTGGGGGTAAACGCATACTCAAAAAATAAAGCCTGGGCAGAAAAATTGGCTCAATGGATAACAAATGAAGAAAACCAGGAACTTCGATTTGCAGAGAGGGGACATGGTCCTGCGAATAAAAAGGCGGCGGAGTCGGAGGCTGTGGCTAAATCTAAGGCAATTCAGGCTTTGTTAGCTCAGTCGGAAAATGCAAAATTACAAAAAATCGGTGCAAGGTACTGGGATCCAATGACTGCTTTTGGTCAGGCTATGGCAAACCGTAATATAGGTAATTTACAGCTTCAGGAATATTTGGATCAAATGGTGGAAAAGATAACAGCAGCGTATTAGTAAGGGGGGATATTTATGAGTCAGGAAAAGAGTAGAATGTCCGGTAGGATAAGTGAAACAAAGAAGGTGGAGAAAAAACACCCACAGGTCCAGGTAAGGATGGAAGAAAAAGAGGAAGTGTGAAACTCACTATTATGGTTCCAGTGGTATTCCTGGGGCTGGTGGCAATATTGTCCAGTGTTTTATCCATTACCAATCTATCAAAGGTAAACAAAAGTGCAACATTTTTAGCAGATGAATCTATGGGTTCTGTAATCGAATTAGGTAAGATTCAGGAAAAAGCACAGTCTATTTACAATATGGCATTATCACATATCATTGCCACGGATTTCAATACTATGATAACCGTTGTGGATGCTATAAAGGAACAGGAAGAAACTTTGGATGGTTATCTGGATGAGTATGGAAACATTGTGTCGGCTGATAATCAGGATATTTATGAAGATATGGTCAAGAATTATGAGGAGTTTAAACATGCTGTGGTACGTCTGGTATGCTACAGTGCTAACTCTGAGACAGCCGAGGCTTATCAATTGGCAAATGGAGATGTGTCAAAATATGCAAATGCCATGTTAAAAGACATTGATGAGTTAAATGAGATTTCCCAAAAACAGGCAGGAGAAGCAAGGGATTCTTTGGCTTCAATGTATACCATCTCGCTGATAATTGGAATTGTCATCATACTTCTTTGTCTGATTTCTCTTGGTGTGGTATCTACTGTTGTAATTACTAAGGTAGTAAAGCCAATTACATCTGCAAAGAAAGAGTTGGCTGTGATTATCAAAGAAATCGATGAGCGAAAAGGAGATCTTACCAAGAGGGTTAAGGTTACTACCAATGATGAGATTGCAGATTTGTCAGAAGGTATCAATGCGTTCATGGAAAAACTGCAAAGTATTTTTAAGATGATTAGTGATAATTCAGAAAAACTTGATGCGGTAGTTGCAGAGGTTTCCAACAGTGTGGGTACATCAAATGAAAGCGTATCTGACTTGTCAGCCATCACAGAGGAGCTGTCAGCTACCATGGAAGGTGTGGCAGATAATTCGGCAAAGATAAATAAAAACGTTGCTTCTGTCAGGGATGACGTGGAACAGATTGCGGAAAAATCAGAAGAAATTAATGGCTATTCTAAACAAATGCGTGAACATGCAGATGACATGGAAAAGAGTGCTATGTCAAATATGGAAATTACAGGTAAAAAATTAAATGAGATATTGGAAGTGTTAAACGCAGCAATTGAGGAAAGTAATAGTGTGGACCAGGTAAATAGTCTGACGAATGATATTCTGAATATTTCAACCCAGACCAACCTTCTTGCTTTAAATGCTTCCATCGAAGCGGCGAGAGCGGGAGAAGCAGGAAAAGGATTTGCCGTAGTAGCCAGCGAAATTGGACAGTTGGCCAATTCCAGCAGAGATGCGGCAAGCAGGATTCAGGATATCAATGGCGTAGTTACCAATGCGGTACATAACTTAGCTGACAATGCAAACAATTTGGTTGCGTATATGAATGATTCCATCCTTCCAGTATTTGAAGATTTTGTAGAGGGTGGAAAACAGTATCGTTCGGATGCCCAGTATATTGAAGAAATTATGGGTAATTTTACATTAAGGACAGCCGACCTTAGAAAAGTGATCAATGATATTGTGACTTCTATCAATACCATCGCATCAGCTATGGATGAAGGAGCCAGTGGTGTAACCAGTGTGGCAGAGAGTACACAGGCATTGTTGACGGATATGGATAACATTTCCGAATACATGATAGAAAATAGAAAGATAGCAGGGGAACTAAAGAAAGAAACGGATGTTTTTGTAAAGTTGTAGGGTAATAAAAATAAAAGTCAGAGGCCATCAGGTCTCTGGCTTTGTAGTTTGAGGAAGAGTGAAATGAGAGAAGAATATGGCAGGGAAGAAGAAATATTGTGTGAAATTTTGAATATGGCGGAAGCTATGTTATCTCATGGAGCAGAGGTCAACCGTGTGGAAGATACGGTTCAAAGAATGGGAAAAGCTTATGGGGCTTCCCAAATGCAGGTTTTTGTGATCACCAGCAGTATTTTAGTTACTATGATGTTTGAGGACGGCAGGCAGATTACCCAAAGTCGAAGGGTGAAAGATGTGGCTGCAACAGACTTTTATAAAATGGAGGAATGGAACGCGCTGAGCAGAGAGTGTTGTAGACAGCCGATAGAAGTTCATAGACTACAACAGGAGATTCTTCGTATAGAAGAACAGAAACATCCGAGAATGTATACTTATCTGGGCAGTGTTTTGGGAGTGGCAGGCTTCTGTATGTTTTTTGGGGGCAATATAAAAGATGGGGTAGTAGCTGGTGTATTTGCAGTGTTAATTTGTTATCTGCAAGAACATTTACAAAACCGATGTCCTAATAGAGTAGTGTTTTTGCTGCTCTGTTCTTTCGTCTGCGGCGTAGGTATCTGTATTGTAGCAGGTATGTGGCAGAAACTTCATGTGGATAAAATTATGATTGGGGATATTATGGTGTTGATTCCTGGAATTGCTCTTACCAATGGGGTTCGGGATATTTTGATTGGAGATACCATATCCGGATTTATGAGATTGATAGAAGCACTTTTGTGGGCAGGTGCACTTGCAGTGGGCTTTATGGCTGCCATTTGGATTGTGACATATCTAGGAATAAACGGATAGATGGGGTGAGAAGAAATTATGGAAGATATTAGAATGTTAATCACAGCGTTTGTGGGATGTATAGGGTTTTCTCTCCTGTTTCATCTGAAAAAGAGACATATTATCCTGGCTGCATTAGGAGGTGTGCTCACCTGGGCAGTGTATCTTGCGGGAATTAAAATTGTTGGAGGAATTTTTTTTCCAACTCTGATAGCGGGGGTGGTGGCTACAATCTATGGAGAAATTCTCGCGAGATTACGAAAAGCCCCGGCCACATTATATTTAATTATAGCAGTGTTACCCTTGATTCCGGGAAGTACTTTGTATTATACTATGAGTTATGGAGTGCAGAAAAAATGGGAAATGTGTGAATACTTTGGTACTGTGACCTGGCAGTATGCTCTGGCGATTGCCATTGGCATGAGTTTGGTGTGGGCAGTATTTGTCATGTTTTTCGAGAGACGGAACAAGGAGGATAAATAAGTGGAAATAACAGATGGATTTCGTGTGAAGATGCACTGCAGTATGGCAGTAGTTGGTGGTTTTATTGGCGCTTACGCCCTGCTCACCCGGCATGATGTGTTTGGAAATGCACAGACGTCTAATATGATATGGCTTGCAATGTGTATTTTGGGCAGAAACTGGGGAGGTGTATTGATTCGATTGGGCGGACTGGCGATCTATGTATTAGGTATTGTAACAGTAACTTTATGGCCAAGAATTACAAAAATAGACGTGCATTTTCTGGCAGTGGCAATAGATGGAGTGTGTCTGCTTTGTCTTGGGATGTTGCCAAAAGAAATGAACATTGTTATATCACTTTATCCTGTGTTCTACGCAGCGGCAGTACAATGGTGTGCCTTCCCGGGGGTATATGGGTACAACTGTTCTACGATTTTTTCTACCAATAATTTAAAACAATTTACAACTGCTTCTGTGGAATATATCTGTACGAAAGATGCAAAATTTGCCCAGAAGGCAAAATTTTATGGAAGTGTATTATTGTCTTATCATCTGGGGGTTATGGCAGAATTTGTGCTTTACCAGAGATTCCAGATTTTGTCTGCTTATTTTGGTTTGATTTTTGTGGCAGTAACCACTGGATTTGTTTTGGTGGAACAGAAAAGGTTAAAGAAGTTACAGCCTGACAATAAGTTTAAAACCTGTTGTCAGGCTGCACACCAAGAAGGAAATAGGATAAATAACAACGTAAGGAGAGAGGGTTATGCAGGCACTAGTAATTACAGCATATCAAAATAAAACTACACTTAAAAGAAACTTGGAACTATTTTCAAAGAGATTTGAATGTTTTGTACATATCGACAAAAAATCTCCCATAAACACGCCGGAATTTTTGGAGGAACTGAATTCGTTAGAGCGGGTGACAGCCATTTCTGAATACAAAATTAATTGGGGCAGTTATTTACATATGATGGCAATTTTGAGGTTGCTTCAGATGGCATTGAAAAAACCTGAGATTGACAGGATACATATCATCAGTGGTGAAGATTTTCCAGTGAAATCTTATGAAGAGTTTCATCAGTTTTTTGAGGTGGAACATCCAAAAGAAAATTTTATAGAGTTGACGGATATCCGCAATATGCCTACGGTACAGCGCCGTTATACAAAGTTCCATTTTCAGCATATTTTCAACCGGAAAAGCAAAAATAAACTGATTATTTTCATTGATAAAGCGATTCGCCAGATGCAATACCATCTGCCTTTTGAACGAAAAACACGTTTTGACTATAAAGGGCTTGTCTGGTCCTCGTTATCCAGGGAGGGAGCAGAACGGGTGTTGGAATATGTTACGCCGAAGCGAATTGAAGTGCTGAAATATACGGAAGCTGCTGAAGAGTTTATGGTTCAAAATGCGTTGATGGGTTCCGAACTGGAGAAAACAGTTGTGACGGATAATTTGCGTTTTGCTGATTGGAATCAGTGTCTGACAGGACCTAAGGTATTAAGCATAAAGGATTACGAAAAGATAAAAAAGTCTGCCTGCTTTTTTGCCAGAAAAATTCACGACAAAGAGGATGAACCGGAGGCAAAGGCACTGTATGACAAAGTCTTTTTGGAGTTTACTAATTTTGTTCAATAAAAATTAGTGAATGTTAAGCTTGCGTTTGCCGTGTATACATAGGATAATTTGATTGAAATGGAAAAAACCATGTGCTATACTAAAGCATAGTGTGGAATTTTGGATAAGGAGAGAAAAGAGAATGGAAAACTACAAAAAAGAGTTTATTGAATTTATGGTAGATTGTGGAGTGTTAAAGTTTGGCGAATTCACCTTGAAAAGCGGAAGAAAATCTCCATTTTTCATGAATGCGGGCTTGTATGTAACAGGGGTACAGTTAGAAAAATTAGGTGAATACTATGCAAAGGCTATCCATGATAATTATGGAACAGATTTTGATGTTTTATTTGGACCGGCATATAAGGGAATTCCACTTAGTGTGGCAACAACTATGGCATTCCATAGATTATACGGAAAAGAGATTAGATATTGTTCCAACAGAAAGGAAGTAAAGGATCATGGGGATACAGGAATTCTTCTTGGAAGTCCCATAAAAGATGGGGATAAAGTGGTAATCATAGAGGATGTTACTACTTCAGGAAAGTCCATTGAAGAAACCTTCCCAATTATTATGGCACAGGGAGAAGTGGAAATTTTAGGACTTATGGTTTCGTTGAACCGCATGGAAAAAGGTAAGGGAGAAAAGAGTGCCTTAGAAGAAATTCAGGAAAAATACGGATTTCCTGCCAATGCAATTGTTTCTATGGCGGATGTTATCGAATGTTTATATAACAAAGAATACAATGGAAAGATTGTGATTGATGACACAATCAAAAAAGCAATTGATGCATATTATGATGTGTATGGCGTAAAATAATTATCATATGAGGGTCGAAAGGTATTTTGCCCCTCATATCATATGAAAGGAAATGAAAAATGGAGGGAACAGCCATGGGAAATGAGAAGACATATAAAACGTTAAGCGTTGTTGGTGGAGGAAATATTGCGTTGGGCATTGTGATATTATTAGCTGGAATTTCGGCAGGAATTTTAATGATTGTTAGTGGTGGACGTTTGCTGAGTGCAAAAAAGGATTTAACCTTTTAATTGGAATGACGTGAGGGAAAAATATTGAAAGTAAATCAGAAATCTGAAAAAGCAGGCGTGGTGCTTGCCTGGGTTCTTTTTACTATGTATATCATTACTTTGTTTTATTTTATGTTTTTCTCAGAACGATATGGACGGAATATTGGCTATGAAGGCTATAACTACAATTTGACAGTTTTTCATGAGATACATAGATTTTGGAAATATCGCAATGTATTGGGATTGGAAAGTGTAGTAGTGAACCTTTTGGGAAATGTAGCAGGATTTATTCCATTCGGCGCAGTGCTGCCATTTTTGAGCAAGAAAAAGAAAAATATTGTATTTATTACCCTGCTTACTTTTGAATTCAGTCTCTTGATAGAAGTAATACAACTGATTAGTAAAGCAGGGTGCTTTGACGTTGATGACCTTATTTTAAACACTGCGGGAGGAATCATAGGTTATCTTTTATACAAACTTGTGGCTTGCTTGAATAAAGTTCGGAGGAAAAGAAAATGAGCAGAAAAAAAAGAAAGATATATACCGATAAGAAACATGCTGTAAAGGGAATGATAGCTACTGCTCTGGCGGTGCTGGCGCTGGCGTTGTTTGCCGTGATTATTTTTTTGTCTTATAAGCAGAGAGGTCAGGCGCAGATTTGGATAGGTTCTATGGCATTGTTCTCTATTTTGATGTCGTTTGTGGGATTGATTCTCGGGCTTATGAGCTTTCAAGGGGAGAATAATTATAAATTATTTTCACAGTTGGGCTCTTTTTGTAATGTATTTGTTTTGGTATTGTGGGCAATGATTTATCTCATAGGTTTTTAGGAGGAAATGTAGTTGAATTATTATCAGTTGTTTCAGAAAGAAAATGAGGAAGTGGAAGAACGTTTTTGGTTGATAAAGGAAAGAATCGTCCAAATTCCCTTAGAAAAAAGCGTAGAGGAACCCTTTCGTGATTATTTTGTAAAGATGGCAGGGTTTGTCTGTGAAATGTATGAATTGTGTCATAGAATGAAATCCGGTGAGTGGAAGAACGATACCTTAGAACAGTGGAAGAAGCAAAATGATATGTTGTATCAGGATATTGCAGGAGACAATTATAAAACCAGTTATGCAAATCCGGAATACAGTGTAAAAATTCTAGGAGAAGAATTTGGAAGAATTTTGAGCTTTCTGTATACGGAACTTCGGGGAATGATAGTCTATGCCTATGAAGGAAGAATGCAAGAGTTTGTTATGGTGGCAGAACTGTTTGTGGAAATTTATAATATGTTTGAATCGTCACAAAATCTCTCCTACAAAGAAGTAAAACATGCAGTGTATTGGTTTGTCAGTGATTATACAGATATTACAGTAACCTACAGAATTCGTGAACAGTTAGACCCGGAATTGAATTTCGCCACGGAGATTATTACAAAATCAGACTTAAATGACCTTAGATACCTGTATTATTATGGCGAATACATCACTCAAACAGAAATTGAGACAGCGAAATTCTTAAACGGACTCTCCCAGGAAGAAATTGATAAGATGGCGGATACTTTTACCGAGGGGTATCGTATTGGTTTTCTGAATGGAAACAAAGATATCACAAAGAAAAAGGTGGTAAATATCCGCTATTGTGTGGGATTTGAACGGGTGGTGAAAAAGGCCATTGAAAATTTTGAAAAGATGGGCTTACAGCCCGCAATTTATCGCTGGGCAGTGCATACAGCCAACAAGAAAAAACATATCAAAATAGGGTATTATTCTACATCCCCAAATAAGCAGTATGATTATGACCATCGGGGAGATGAGGCCATTTATCTGGACAAGGCATTTGTGGAAAGAAAGCTTGGCGTGTTGAGAACGGCTTACGAACAGTACAAAAACCTGGCGGCGGTTCATGGAGGACCGGCGTGTATGGAAATTTTTGGCGAGGAGCCTTTTGTGCCCCAAAGCAAAAAAGAGGTATATTCTCTCAATGAAAGACAACAGGCACTGGCGGTTTCCTATGCAAATGCAGCAGGTGAAATAACCAATACCTATGTGAAAGGGGAAGAGAGAAGCTTTACAATTATAGCTTTTCCTGTACCTGATATCGGCTCGGATTATGAACAGATATTTAGAGAAGTCATCAAGATAAATACCTTAGATTACAAATTGTACCAGAATATCCAGCAGACCATTATTGAAGCCTTAGACCAGGGTGAGAGTGTTCATATCCTGGGAAAAGGTGAAAATAAAACGGATCTGACTGTGGCGCTTCACCCCATTGCTGATATTACTAAGGAGACGAAATTTGAAAATTGCGTGGCAGATGTAAATATTCCGGTAGGGGAGGTCTTTACATCCCCACAGCTAAAAGGCACCAAAGGGTTACTTCATGTGACAAAGGTTTATCTGAACGAATTATGCTATCATAATTTGGAAGTAGAATTTGAAGATGGAATGATTTCCGGTTATCATTGCAGTAACTTTGCATCCGAGGAAGAGAACTTAAAATATATAAAGGAAAATGTTCTCTATAACCATGAAAGCCTTCCTATGGGAGAATTTGCTATTGGTACCAACACCACAGCTTACATGGTGGGAAGAAAGTATGATATCAATGACAGGCTTCCCATTTTAATTGCAGAAAAAACCGGGCCTCATTTTGCTGTGGGAGATACCTGCTATAGCTGGGCAGAAGATACCAAGGTTTACAATTCAGATGGAAGAGAGATTATCCCAAGGGATAATGAAGTGTCCATTCTGAGAAAGGAAGATGTGTCAAAGGCATATTTTAACTGTCATACAGATATTACCATACCTTATGATGAATTGGGTGAAATTACAGTAAACTGCAAGGATGGAAGAAGGATAACCATAATTGAGAATGGAAGGTTTGTTTTACCAGGTTGTGAGGAATTAAATAAACCTTTTGACATTTATTAAATAATACAGTATCATAAAATTGCGTGCCCCGGCATATCAGTGCGGGGGAGTAACAGAATGCGGAAGGAGATTAAACTATGGCAAAAGTAGGAATTGTTATGGGTAGTGACTCAGATATGCCAATTATGGCAAAGGCAGCGGATGTGTTAGAGCAGTTAGGTATTGAATATGAAATGACTATCATTTCTGCTCACAGAGAACCGGATGTGTTTTTTGAATATGCAAATACCGCAGAAGAAAAAGGATTTAAGGTGATTATTGCAGGAGCAGGTATGGCAGCTCATTTGCCAGGTATGTGTGCAGCAATCTTCCCAATGCCTGTCATTGGTATTCCAATGCATACAACGTCACTAGGAGGAAGAGATTCCCTGTATTCTATTGTACAGATGCCTTCTGGAATTCCAGTGGCAACAGTAGCAATCAATGGTGGTGCCAATGCAGCTCTGTTAGCAGCAAAAATGCTATCAATTTCAGATGATGCATTATTAGAAAAATTGAAAAAATATTCTGCAGAACTGAAGAAACAGGTTCAAAATAAGGACAAAAAACTTCAGGAAGTAGGATATAAGAAATATATGGAAAAATAGTAGGGAGCCAGGTGAATGTTAAACTAAGTTAATCATTCAGTGGTTCCGGACGGATAGAAATTAAGTAACTTTTGGTAACAGTTCAGCCGATCGGTTGAACTGTTACCACTGATTAACAATAAATACAAATTAAGTGCTGAGGTAAAATAGGAGGAAGAAAACATGGATTACAAGAAGGCTGGCGTAGATATTGAAGCAGGATACGAATCAGTAAAATTAATGAAACAGCATATTGCAAAGACAATGCGCCCGGAAGTGTTAACCGATATCGGAGGATTCTCAGGAGCATTCTCAATGAATGCGTTCAAAAATATGGAGAAGCCAACTTTAGTGTCTGGAACAGACGGAGTGGGAACGAAGTTAAAGCTTGCATTCCTCATGGATAAGCATGATACTGTTGGTATCGACTGTGTGGCTATGTGCGTAAATGATATTGCATGTGCAGGTGGAGAACCTTTATTTTTCCTTGACTATATTGCCTGTGGAAAGAATGAACCGGAAAAGATTGCAACAATTGTCAGTGGTGTGGCAGAAGGATGCCGTCAGTCAGGTGCTGCATTAATCGGTGGAGAAACAGCAGAGATGCCAGGATTTTATCCGGTAGATGAATACGATTTAGCTGGATTTGCAGTTGGTGTAGTAGATGAAAAGGATTTGATTACAGGAAAGAGCTTAAAGCCAGGAGATGTATTGATCGGTATGGCATCTTCCGGAATACATAGCAATGGATTTTCACTGGTACGTAAAGTATTCACAATGACAGAGGAGGCTTTAAACACAAGCTATGACTGTCTGGGAACTACCTTGGGAAATGCATTAATCGTCCCAACCAAGATTTATGTAAAAGCATTAAAGAGCATTAAAGATGCAGGTGTAACGGTTAAGGCCTGCAGTCACATTACCGGTGGTGGATTCTATGAAAATATTCCACGTATGCTTCCAGAGGGAATTCGTGCGGTAGTAGAAAAGAACAGCTATTCTGTTCCACCAATCTTCGAGATGTTAAAGAAAGACGGAGATATCAAGGAAGAAATCATGTACAATACTTTTAACATGGGACTTGGTATGATTGTTGCTGTAAATGAGGCTGATGTTGATAAGACAATGGAAGCAATCAAAGCGGCAGGGGAAACTCCATTTGTTGTTGGTAGAACTGAGGCAGGAGAAAAGGGAGTAACATTATGCTAAAAGTTGCAGTTTTAGTGTCCGGTGGCGGAACCAATCTGCAGGCGATTATTGATTCTGTTGCAAATGGAACAATTACAAATACAAAAATCGTGAAAGTGATTAGCAATAACAAAAATGCGTTTGCCCTGGAGCGTGCCAAGAAGGCAGGCATTGCGGCAGAATGCATTTCACCAAAGGATTTTGATACAAGGGATGAATTCAATAAAGCATTGATTCAGGGAGTAGAGGACTCAGGAGCAGATTTGGTTGTGCTTGCCGGATTCCTTGTGGTAATTCCCAAAGAGATGATTGCAAAGTATCCTAATCGAATCATAAATGTTCACCCATCCTTGATTCCATCCTTCTGTGGAACAGGATACTATGGCTTAAAAGTACATGAAGCTGCCTTGAAACGGGGAGTCCGTGTCAGCGGAGCAACTGTGCATTTTGTGGATGAAGGAACAGATACGGGACCAATTATCTTGCAGAAGGCAGTGGAAGTCCTGGATTCTGACACGCCAGAAATTTTGCAGAAAAGAATAATGGAAAGAGCGGAATGGATCATTCTGCCAAGAGCTATTGATTTGATTGCAAATGACAGGATTTATGTGGAAGATGGAATTGTAAAGACAAAGTAAGGAGAAACAACAATGAAGGTTTTAATCGTAGGAAGTGGCGGAAGAGAACATGCAATTGCTACCTCAGTGGCAAAAAGCCCTAAGGTAGATAAAATATATTGTGCTCCGGGAAATGCAGGAATTGGACAGATTGCAGAATGTGTACCGATTGGAGCAATGGAATTTGAAAAATTAGTTGCTTTTGCAAAAGAGAAAGCGATTGATCTTACTATCATTGGTATGGATGATCCATTGGTATGTGGCGTGGTAGATGCCTTTGAAGCAGAGGGATTAAGAGTATTTGGACCTCGCAAAAACGCAGCTATTTTGGAAGGAAGTAAGGCGTTTTCTAAGGATTTAATGAAAAAATATGATATTCCTACAGCTGCATATGAGAATTTTGACAATGCAGAAGAGGCGTTGGCATATTTAGAAAAGGCAGATTTTCCAATTGTATTAAAGGCAGATGGTCTTGCACTTGGTAAGGGTGTGCTTATCTGTAATACTTTGGAGGAAGCAAAAGAAGGAGTAAAATCCATTATGTTGGACAAGCAGTTTGGTACTGCCGGAAACAGAATGGTAATTGAGGAATTTATGACAGGACGTGAGGTTTCTGTATTGTCCTTTGTTGATGGAAAGACCATTAAGACTATGACTTCTGCCCAAGATCACAAACGTGCTCTGGATGGGGATCAAGGCTTAAATACAGGTGGTATGGGTACGTTTTCTCCAAGTCCATTTTACACCAAAGAGGTGGATGAATTCTGTAAAAAATATGTATACCAGAAGACTGTGGATGCCATGGCAGCAGAGGGACGTCCTTTTACAGGTATCATTTTCTTTGGACTGATGCTTACACCCAAGGGACCAAAAGTGTTAGAGTACAATGCAAGATTTGGAGACCCGGAAGCCCAGGTAGTTCTTCCAAGAATGAAGAACGATATTATCGATGTAATGGAAGCTTGTATTGATGGTAAACTAGACACCATTGATTTACAGTTTGAAGACAATGCAGCGGTTTGTGTGGTATTGGCTTCGGAAGGATACCCGGTGAAATATGATAAGGGACTTGAAATTCGAGGACTTGAAAACTTTGAGGACAAGGACGGGTATTATGTATTCCATGCAGGTACTGCTATGAAAGATGGAAAGATTGTAACCAATGGAGGACGTGTCTTGGGCGTAACTGCAAAGGGAAAAGATTTAAAAGAAGCAAGGGCAAATGCTTATGCGGCAACCAAGTGGATTGACTTCGATAACAAATATTGTAGAAGCGATATTGGAAAAGCAATCGACGAGGCATAAATGGTTGTTGTACGCAGGTACCTGTGTACTTAACACCAACAAAAAGATAGCGAGGAATCGCTATCTTTTTTATTGCAATTTATAGTGATATCATATATACTTACAATAAATTGCGTATATTTTGTAACTGCAAAGGAGTATGGAAAAAGAATGGAAGAAGAATTTGCATGGACACAGGAGGACACTCCAATTCATAAAGCCTTAGAGGCACAGAGGATTAATCGTCTGGCGCACTTTGACGTGCCGGGACATAAGGGTGGAAGAGGAAATAAGGAATTAAAGCGATTTCTTGGAGATGAGTGTTTACAATTGGATATGAACTCTATGAAGCCATTGGATAATTTGTGCCATCCGGTTTCTGTTATCAAGGATGCACAAAGACTGGCAGCAGAGGCTTTTGGTGCCGACGAAGCTTTTTTTATTGTGAATGGAACCACAGCGGCTGTACAGGCCATGATTATGTCAGTGTGCAAGGCTGGGGACAAGGTGATAATGCCAAGGAATGTTCATAGAAGTGCTATCAATGCTTTGGTGGTATGTGGTGCCCAGCCGGTATATGTAAATCCAGGGGTAAATAAAGATCTTGGAATTCCCCTTGGAATGTCTCTGTCTGATGTGAAAAGAGCCATGGATGAGAATCCCGAGGCCAAAGCCATTATGGTAAACAATCCAACTTATTATGGTATCTGTTCCGATTTGCGGGGTATTGTAAAGCTGGCCCATGAAAGAGGAATGTATGTGTTGGTGGACGAGGCCCACGGGACTCATTTTTATTTTCATGATAAGCTCCCGGTATCCGCAATGGAGGCCGGTGCGGATATGGCGGCGGTGAGTATGCATAAAACAGGTGGTTCCCTGACCCAGAGTTCCATTTTACTTACCAGAAACACCATCAACGCAGATTACGTAAGACAGATTATCAATTTAACCCAGACAACCAGTGGCTCTTATCTGTTATTATCCTCTTTAGATATTGCGCGAAAAAATCTATCTTTGCATGGAAAAGAGATGTTTGAGAAAACCATACAATTTGCAAATTATGCAAGGAGTGAAATAAATATATTGGGAGGCTATTATGCCTTTGGAGAGGAACTGGTGGATCACGATGCAGTGTATGCATTTGATACCACAAAGCTCTCTGTACATACCAGAGATATTGGATTAGCAGGAATTGAGGTATATGATTTACTTCGTGATGAATACGGCATCCAGATAGAGTTTGGTGATATTGGAAATATCTTGGCGATTATTTCAGGTGGAGACAGAAATATTGAGATAGAACGTCTCATTTCAGCATTGTCAGAAATCAAGCGCTTATATGCTAAGGATCGGGCAGGACTGTTTGACCACGAATATATTAATCCTACCATCGTCATGGGTCCCCAACAGGCATTCTATGGAAATAAAGTAATGATGCCAATTGAAAAGAGTGAGGGAAGAATCTGTGGAGAGTTTGTCATGTGTTATCCACCTGGGATTCCCATTCTCGCACCGGGAGAGATGATTACAAAGGATATTTTAGCTTATATTGCTTATGCCAAGGAGAAAGGGTGCTTTATGACAGGAACCCAGGATATGAAAATTGAGAACATTAATGTTGTGGAGGTAGAATAATGGAGTTATGGTATACAGACCCACATACAAAAAGTGTCCGTTTTTCCATGAAAGTAAAAGAACAGATAGCCACCTGTGAAAGTGAATTTCAAAGAATTGATATTCTTCAGACAGAGGAATTTGGGAAGGTGCTTGTATTAGATGGCGAATTAATGCTGACACAAAAGGATGAGTTTATTTATCATGAGATGATTACCCATGTGCCCATGGCGGTACATCCAAACGTGAAACACGTGTTGGTGATTGGAGCAGGGGATGGAGGAACCATTCGGGAGTTGGTAAAATATCATACCATCGAGAGAATTGACATGGTAGAGGTGGACAAAAAGGTTACGGACATGTGCATGGAACACTTCCAGGAAACAGCCTGTGGATTAACAGACAGGAGAGTTCATATGTATTTTGAAGAAGGACTTCGCTATGTTCGTCAGCAGCACGATAAATATGATTTGATTATCGTGGACTGTGCGGACCCTTATGGACCGGCAGAGGGGCTGTTTACCAAGGAGTTTTATGGTACTTGCTTTAAGGCCCTCCATGAGGATGGAATTTTGATTAATCAGCATGAAAGTCCATATTATAGTGAGCATTCCAGAACAGTACAGAAGGCCCATGCCCATATACAGGCCGTTTTTCCCTATAGTACAGTATATCAGTGTCATATTCCATCTTATCCGTCCGGGCATTGGTTGTTTGGATTTGCATCCAAGGTGTATGATCCCATTAAGGATTTAAAGGAAGAACAATGGAATGCGTTGAATTTACAGACAAATTATTATAATACCAACTTACATAAAGGTAGTTTTTATCTACCCAATTATGTTATGAAATTATTAGGAATGAAGTAAGGAGGAAGAAAACATGGGAAGAGCATTAATTATTGGAGCCGGTGGTGTTGCCGGTGTGGTAGTGAACAAATGTTGTCAGAATAGTGAAGTTTTTGAGGAAATCTGTATTGCCAGCAGAACCAAGTCAAAATGTGATGACTTAAAGGCAAAGCTTGACGGCGGGAAAACGAAGATTACTACCGCACAGGTGGATGCGGATAAGGTAGAAGAAGTAGTGGCCCTCATCAGAAGTTATCAGCCGGATCTGGTTATGAACATTGCCCTGCCATATCAGGACTTAACCATTATGGATGCCTGCTTAGAATGTGGAGTAAACTACATGGATACCGCCAATTATGAGCCTGAGGACATTGATGATCCAGAATGGAGAGCCATATATGAAAAGCGTTGCAAAGAGGAAGGATTTTCCGCGTATTTTGACTACTCCTGGCAATGGGCTTACAAAAAGAAATTTGAAGAGGCAGGAATCACTGCTCTATTAGGCTCCGGATTTGACCCCGGGGTAACTCAGGCTTACTGTGCTTATGCGTTAAAACATGAGTTTGATACCATTGAAACCATTGATATTTTAGATTGTAACGGTGGAGATCATGGATATCCATTTGCTACTAATTTCAATCCGGAAATCAACCTGCGTGAGGTTTCCGCTCCAGGAAGTTACTGGGAAAATGGACATTGGGTAGAAGTGGAACCTATGAGTATTAAGAGAGAATATAATTTTGATCAGGTTGGACAGAAGGATATGTATTTACTTCACCATGAAGAAATTGAATCCCTGGCGAAAAATATCCCGGGAGTAAAGAGAATCCGCTTCTTTATGACCTTTGGACAAAGTTATTTAGATCATATGAGATGTTTGGAAAATGTAGGTATGCTCTCCACCACACCCATAAATTATGAAGGAAAAGAGATTGTACCGATTCAGTTTTTAAAAGCCCTTTTGCCAGATCCTGCAACGTTAGGACCTCGCACTGTGGGAAAAACAAACATCGGTTGTATTTTTACAGGAAAAAAAGACGGAAAATACAAGACACACTATATTTACAATGTGTGTGACCACCAGGAGTGCTACAAAGAAGTAGGCTCACAGGCGATTTCCTACACTACAGGTGTACCGGCAATGATTGGCGGTATGATGTTACTGACCGGTAAATGGAATAAGCCGGGAGTTTACACCGTGGAAGAATTTGATCCGGATCCATATATGGAAGCATTGAATAAATGGGGACTGCCATGGCAGGAAGAGAAGGATCCTGTTTTGGTAGATTAAAATTAAGAATGATAGAACACGGGGTCCCATCCATTGTATTTATGGAGGCAAAGTTTATGTGTATAGAGCATATTGCAATGTATGTAAATAATTTAGAAAAGACAAAAGATTTTTTTGTTAAATATTTTCATGCGATATCAAATGAAGGGTAT
>CACXGE010000089.1 GCA_902767135.1 uncultured Lachnospiraceae bacterium
CGTACGAAAATGTGTATTTAACAAAAATCGGGCAATTTTGCATGCGTAAGCATTGCCCGATTTCGTAACAGTTTAGCCTATGGCTAACTGTTACGTTCAAGTTCAAACCAGAATTCTACCCCGTTGTCATAATTTTTCACTCCATAATCTTGATTGAAAGACTCCATAATAGCTTTTACAATGGATAATCCTATTCCACTTCCTCCGTATTCCCTGGTTCTGGCTTTATCTACTTTGTAAAATTTCACCCACAACTGTTCTAACGATTCTTCCGGGATTGGATTTCCTGTATTAAACACTGAGATTCTTGCTACTTTATTCATGGGCGTAATCTTTACTTCTATGATATTGTCACCTGAAACATGATTTAATGCATTGGATATATAATTGCGGAATACCTCTTCCGCCTTAAATTCATCCGCCCAGACATAAACAGGCTCCTGCTGCCCAAATCGAACCATTGCTTCCTTCTGCTTTGCCAAAATTTCTATAGACTGCAATACCCCATTTATCATACTTACAATATCAAAGCACTCCATAGTCACCATATCGTTTCCAAACTCTAACTGATTTAGCGTCAATAATTTTTTTACCATGATATTCATTCTGCCAGCCTCATCCATAATAACATCGCAGTAAAAATCCTTACTTTCATTGTCATCGTTGACACATTCCTTTAACCCCTCTGCATAACCTTGTATCAATGCGATCGGGGTTTTTAATTCATGAGATACATTTGACAAAAATTCTTTACGCATCTCATCGATTTGCTCTTTCTTCTCTATGTCTGACTTTAATTCATTGTTTGCAGTTTTTAACTCCGATATAGTCTGCTCTAATGTTTCTGACAACTGATTAATATTTTTCCCAAGAAATGCTATTTCATTTTGCCCCTTTCCTTCATATTTTGCTGCAAAATCCAGTTCACACATCTTTTGGGATATTTCTGCCAGTTCCATAATTGGTTCTGTTACCTTTTTTGCCACAAAATAAATCACACATCCGCTTATTGCAATAGCAACCAATCCAACATATGCCAAAAACCGGTTTGCTGTTCTTACACTTTCGTTAATACTTTCCATCGGGGTCCTTATAATAAAAATCTGTCCTTCTGACAAATACCCCCACATTTCCAAAAACGTTTGCTCGCTGCGAAAATCTTTTAATTTTTCCATAGTGTAATCCTGATTTTTTTCAATTACCTCAACATTAACCGGGTCCTTATTCATCAGGTGATCAAATAACTGCATGACCAGATTTTTCCCATCATGAACCGTAGACAATTTCTGTGTACCATCTTTATCGATAACCATAGTGTCTATGTTATTGGTGCTGCATAAACGTTCCAACTCTTTTAAAAATTCCTCGTTCTCCCAATCCCGAGTATGCTGCAACTGATTATACACCGTCATTATGGATCTCTGTTTACTTTCAGCGTAATAATAGGGCAAAAAAACGGTATTTAAAATCCAGCACAAAATAATCGTCAATGCCATCAGCAGAATAAAAATACTTGCAAACTGTTTCTTAATTGTTTTATTCATTCTCTCTGTCCTTCTATCTCTCATCTATTTCAGTTTGTCACTGTCCAGTCCCCCTGAACGGTTACGTCATTTTACTTATTTATTCTAGCATTTATTTATGATTCTGACAATGTAGGTCACAAATTGTTCATGTTTTCTCGTTTCTTTTCACAAAATATTTTTTGGTACTTTTTTCCTTATTTCTTCCATTGTATAATATTTGAAACAGCAAAAAAGAAAGGAATTATCATGAATTTATCACAGAACCAAAAGAAAAATACCACCAAGAATGACTTGTCTATGCTAGAACTATGTATGTTAGATGCCGGCACATTTATCAGAGAACTTCGCCAGGAACAGCACCTGACCCAGGAAGAACTATCATTTTTGTCCGGTGTTTCCGTCACCCACATCAGCCAGGTGGAAAATCACAAGAAAAACATTTCTGTTACAAAACTCAATCAGATACTAACAGCTACCAACGCCCTTTACACCGACCTAATTGATACCGCTTACAAATTGGATGACACCTCACGGGCTATTATGGAGTTATTACTTTCTTTCTCTCCAAAAGAAAGAGAACATCTTTTCCATTTTCTTACCTATTATGCCCAAAATATTCATCAACACCTTGTTTTTTAATCCTTACTGTATGCGGTGACAAGGAATCTTTCCAGGTAGAAGAAATCAAAAAAGACGTCCATCTTTCCAAAAAGATGAACGTCTTTTTTCACTATTAATAGTGGACCTGAGGGGAGTCGAACCCCTGTCCGAAAACCCTTCCATTGAAGCATATCCCATTACAGTCGTTTTACGGACATTCCCTCCATTCCACGCCAAACGACAGGCTAGAACTTTAGTAGCTTCATAAATCTTTTACAGCCGCAAAGCTTTGGCTATAAAGTGCTCCGCAGGTTTGATGCCGGATCCTTGAACAGCGGATGATTCAAAGGCGACAAGCTGCAATTAGGCAGCTAACGCTAATTTATTGTCTGCGTTTATATTTAAGTTTACGGTTTACTGCGTGGCCCCGCCCCACGAATGGCTTCCTCAACTTCAAAATCCCCGTCGAAACCAGTACAAGCCCTAATTTTGTACGGTTCACAGACTTCTTACGTTTTTTTCATTATATTTGTCTTTCATTTTTTTGTCAATAGATTTTAGATATTTTTGCATCCATTTTTTACCATGGTTAGATTAACAAATTTTATC
>CACXGE010000090.1 GCA_902767135.1 uncultured Lachnospiraceae bacterium
CGTACGAAAATGTGTATTTAACAAAAATCGGGCAATTTTGCATGCGTAAGCATTGCCCGATTTCGTAACAGTTTAGCCTATGGCTAAACTGTTACGACACATATAACAGTTCAGGCAGGTCTGCGCATTAACTGCGCTGACCGTACGAAAATGTATATTTAACAAAAATCGGGCAATTTTGCATGCGTAAGCATTGCCCGATTTCGTAACAGTTTAGTCTATGGCTGAACTGTTACGACGCCTGGTTACTTCAGAACCACTAAACAGATACAGAGATTTTACTTTGTGGTACTACCAAATCCTCCATTACGCTCTTCTGATACATCATCGTCATATGTAATTCCATATTCCACGAAGATTCCCTGAACAAAGGCAACCCCTTTATTTACATTCACAATTTTTCCTTCGTTACTGTCATTTGTAATCTTCACAAATATATGTCCTTCGTTATCTGAATAAAAATAATCACTGTCGATAATACCCACTGTGTTATTTAACTGTAATCTAAATTTAAATCCAAGACCACTTCTTGGGTAACATTTTAGCACCCAGCCTTCTTCCATCTCCACTCTGATTCCTGTTGGAATTGTAATGGTACGACCCGGCTCTAAAGAAAAATGCTGTGGTGAAAAGAAATCATAGCCCGCAGAACCTTTGGTAGCTCTCTTTGGCAACTGGATATCATTGTAATTTTTCTCAATAACATCTCTGGGTTCATCTCCAAACAAATTCTCCCAATCTTTTAAATATCTCTCAAAACTTACTTTGTGAAACTTTGCTATTCTTTTCATAAGTTCCTCCTATTCTGATGCGACTTAATCTTCACAATATAAAACGATCTTTCCTTGTTTTTTTGTCTCTTTTACATCAATAACCTTCTGATTTGAGCTTCCTTTCCAGTGTAATTGGGGGTCAAGCTTATCTAATTCAAATTTACCATCCACCACAACATCCACATAATTCATGATAGGATAACTTGCCACTGCCTCCCATTCATAGCCTGTATATAGCCAAATCGTCTTATCTGTAAATCTGGATTTGATGTCTTTTGCAAGCTCTGTTACTTCATATGTATTTGTTGAATACAGTGGATCTCCACCACTAAATGTGATTCCTGAAATATATGCTTTCTCCAACTCTTTATAAATTTCTTCCTTGGCCTTCTCATCAAAAAGGATTCCACCTTCCGCATCCCAGGTTACCGGATTTTGACACCCCTTACAGCAATGATTGCACCCCGCAACCCACAGAACCACTCTCAGTCCATCGCCATTAAGCATATCATCCTTAGTAATGTTATGATATCGCATATCACTCTTCCTTTCTTAACAAGATTCAATTTTATCATCAAAACATAGATTCGTCAATGTAGATATATCCTTCCTGTCTTTTTCTATACAAAGGGAAAGAAAATAGTTTGAGTCAATTTTCCACTGTAAAAACAACAAATTTTCCTGATTTGACCTGATTTCATTTTCCTGTTTTGACCAATGTTCCGGACTAAAAATTAATTTTTTAAACTCTATCCCCACACCTTTTCCGCAATATTTTCCATAAGCTTCTTTTAACGTCCAAAACCGTATAAAAACTTCATCTTTATTTAAACTATTTTCCAAATATTCCAATTCCAGGGGATGTAGGATTCGTTTTGCCACTTTTTCGCTCCAAGGCCGAATTTTTTCTACATCAATCCCAAACTCCCCTTTTCCAATGACACATACCACCTTATCAAAGCTGTGGCTTATATTAAACTGCACATCCGACTTCTGTACGTTTTCTTCTTCCTGTACCACAAAATAAGGCTTACCATGCGACTGGCGACGCATGGTAAGCTTTCCTTCCAACTCCGGATACTCCTTCTTTATTGCAACCTTAAGTAAATCATAGGCTGTCTCATGTAGTTTCCTGTAATCTGTTTTCTCCCCTTCTCTTCCTAAAGATATATCTTTTACATAAATCATATCTACAAATTACCTTCTTGTAATAATTTTTGCAATTTGTTCATAACTAGAACCTGCTGGAATCTGGTATGTTCCAACTGCAATCCGTTCTGCGTATCCATTTGCAACCAAAAACTGATCAAATTCAGTTGCGCTATCCACAGCTCCTAAAGATTTCAACTGAGCAGCCACAGAATCCGACCACATACCAGAGGAAATGGTAATGGTCACCGTCTGTGAATTCTGACTCACTGACTCAGACGCTTCTGTTGGTGTTGTTGGCTTTGGTGTAGCCGTGGCGGTTGGCTTTGGCGTAACAGTTGCTGTTGGTTTTGACGTAGCAGTTGCCGTTGGCTTTGGTGTGGCAGTTTCTGTTGGTTGCAACGTAACAATTGCTGTGGGTTCCTCCACCTGTTCTTCTTCCTGTATGATTTCTGTAATTTCCACTGTCACACCCGGTTTCTGTGTAATCACTGCATTTTTCGTAGGCGAAACACTCACGCTATCAGCTTCAACCATGCCAAGTTCTTTTGCTTTTTGTATAATCTGCTCATCTGTCAACGAAGTTTCTTGTGTACCTGAATTAGCTATGGATAATATTACCGTTGTTACCACAACTCCACTTGCCAGTCCTCTTAAAAAAAATTTAAGTTTCATAATATTGTCTTGTTCCTTTCCGTATCCTTTTTATTGCTTTTTCTGCTTACCTTTCCATCAATCCAATAATCAAACGCACTTCTCCACGTCCAATAGAAAGCTGTTTTGCAATTTCCACCTCGGAAAGTCCCTGTCTGTATAATTCTTTTACTTGTTCATTTTTGTTAGAAGTATTACTCTGGTTTTTTAAGAAGCCAAAAATTGACTTTTTTACATCTCTTTCTTTTAGTTCGGATGTCTCTATTGCTTCCGGCTGAATCTTTGACGGTACATTTTCCTCCAGATCAAATTCTGGTAAAATATTGTGTAATGTATCAATCAATTTCTGCTCAAACTCTATATCCTTTTCATCATCTAAGCTGTTATCTTCAGCCTTGTCTAAAGATTTTTCCATCTCATCTATTGCAGGCATGATCACCGGTGCTATCTCCTGCTCTTTGGGCATTTCCTGGGTATGCGCACCTGAATCCTCCTGTTTTGTTTCAAAAGCTGGCGCTACTACCGGACTAGGAATCACCAATGGCTGATTGGTGATTTCATCCATCTGCTTCCTGGTTTCTTCTACCTGTGCCTGTATCGCTTCTACCTGCCCATGTACATTGTTAACCTTAGCCTGCAAATCGATAATTGCCTGATTTGCACTCTTTCCAAAAGCTGTTAAACTTTCATCCATATGCTGAAACTCTTCCTCAACCTGGTCAAACTGTTTGTCCATCTTTTCCACTAAATCCATTGTTTTTGCCAGGAAATTTTGAGCTTCTTTCTTTGCCTGTCCCATAGCCGTAACGGATTCTTTCAATTCAGCTTCCTTATCATTTAACATACTATACAAAAACATTACTTCTGAGTGATTTTTCTGAATCTCATCCAATACCGTCTTGGAATAATCCGCCACAGCCATTATTTTTTCGTTTGACAATTTTTCTAGTTCTCGCTCTACCTGTTCCGCAATTTCTTCTGCTTTCTCCTTGGAAACTTCTTCCATCTTATCTTTCAAAGAAGGTAACTGTTTCTCCAGTAACTTCTTTACTTCCTTTTCGCTAAAAGAAGCTGCTTCTTTTTTACCGCCTCTCTCCGGTATGATAAAACTGGCTGCATATGCACCAACACCTAATACAACTAATAGTACTTCCATTGCATTCATGACGTTCTCCTTAAATACGAATATCAAAGCTACTCTGCCCCTTTGGAGTAACCTTGTCTTCGCCTGTCTTTTTTTGTTTTCTTCCTTTTTGCTGTTTTTCGTACTCTCTGCCATTGCCTTTATTCTTGGCATCATAGGAATCCTTCTTTTTTTCCCCTTTTTTTGAACTCACCACACTATTCAAATGATGTTCCACCTTTTTTTCGAAAGTTTGTCCAAAATT
This sequence comes from uncultured Lachnospiraceae bacterium, assembly GCA_902767135.1. Lineage (GTDB taxonomy): Bacteria > Bacillota > Clostridia > Lachnospirales > Lachnospiraceae > RUG11237. The sequence continues at coordinate 3,965 of CACXGE010000090.1, forward strand.
TTGATGGTCAACAAACGCTTTTGAATCCTCTTGTTGCTTCATCTGGGATACATTCTGGGAACGTTGTACTACTCCGCTTACATCTATAGGTCTGATCACTGATGACATATACTTCCCTTCTTTCTATCTATTCAGATTACATGGTAAATGCTTTCACTTCACCTTTTTCCCTGATAAACCGAACAAAACTTGCATTTTCCCGTACAAACAATGTGGCGTCAGAAATCACTATCTTTACACCGGTATATATGTGTCCCTGTGCTTTGATACATGCTGTAGTTTCTTCCTGCAGCATTTCCTCAATCTCTTCTATCTCCTTTTCATTATTTGCAATCCTGTGTTCGTTTTCCTGCACCTGTTTCTGTATATCCTGTAACTTTAATAACTGCTCCTTGCCAAATTTTTCACCATGGCCCATTTTCTTTCCAAAGGCTACCAATACTGGTTTCAGTGTGGCAAGGGTTTTTTCTGATTCCTTAATCTCTGTTTGCATTTTCTGGTATTTTTCCTTTAAGACAGGATCGACCCCTACCTCTATTACAGTCTCTGTACCCATAGGTGAGCCAATATTTTTCGCACATACCTGAGAAGTGGAACGCACCACTCCCCCCGTAATAAATCCTTTCTTTCCACTGACCTGGATTTCGCCCTTTGCCATAACATGACTATGCATAATAGACTCTGTTTGGATAAATCCTCCTGCAACTACCGTTGCATTCTCAATGAATTTTGCAATCAGATTTCCTTTACAATTAATATTTGCCCGTCCCATACCCTGAATACCACGTTTGAGCAAAACATCTCCTTCCGCCTGCAAAACTGCACCTTCAATGACACCATTTACCTCAATATTTCCCTGGGCAGTAATACTGTATCCACTTCGAACATTTCCCTTTACCACCACATTTCCATCGTAGTTAATATCACCTGTAGAGGCATCCACATCTTGTACTTCATAGATGTTTGAAACAAATACCTTATCATTTACAAGGGATGCATGACCATTGACCTGGGATATCAACTGAAGTCTGTCTTCTGATAATGCTGTATTCAAACTTGCTGATAAACGCAACTTTGTTACTTCTCTTGGACGAATCACCTCACCACACACATTTATCCCGGGACGACCTAAATCTTCCTTAGTAAGTGTTGCAATTACCTGCCCTTTTGTAACCCTTGCTATATTATCCAATTCATGATAGTCTACAGTGCCATCCTCATGCATCGTAGGTTTCAGGCTGGTTTCTGTATTAAAATGATAAGCAATTACCGCGTCCTTTCCCTGCACAGGCTCTACACCCTTTGCCAATGTGTAGTCCTTGCAATACTGCTTATTCTTTAGGAATTCGTCAATTACTTTCTCATCTACCCCTGCCTTAATTCCCACAAAAGACAAATCAGAAATAATTCCCTGTTTGTCCAACAATCTTCCGTCTGTGGACGGTGGATAAAAGCGACCTGTTACCGTCATCTTATCCTCTGACACTGTTACAACCAAACTTTCTGTTACGGGAATAATTGTATCAGAACTAACCAAAATGTCAACAGGCTCATCTTTTAATTTGGAGATTGCTCCATTGATTTCCCTCACATCGAAGGTAGTAATTTTTTCTTTCGTCATATATTTACTTATTTCTGCTGCAGTAACTCTCTCGCCACCTTCTGTCTCAGGAAATATCCTTAAAAATGTTCCATACTCTTTTATAATGAGTTTAAAATATCCGTTCATCCCCGCTCTCTCCTTTGCCCTACTTATATAGTTTGCTTATATATTTATACAGGTTCTAATATCCCCATATAGTTCCCCATTTTTTTTCTCATTTTTTGTAATGCTCTTGTATGCAATTGTGAAATTCTAGATTCCGATACCTCCAGTATTTCACTAATTTCTTTCAATGTTAATTCTTCATAATAGTATAAAATTGTTACCTTCTTTTCTTTTTCTGTTAACAATTCCAGACTTTCCATAAGCATTTGCTTCATCTCGTTTTCTTCCAATACCTTTTCCGGCTGAGCAAACTGTTTTTTATCAGGAATTTCCATTCCATACCCATTATCATTCTCTGCATCCATGTATTCATTCAGAGAAATTAAATTGCTAATTTTCATTTGCGACTGCCAGCCAATCAGTTCCTCCTCTGTAATTCCAATTCGCTCTGCGATTTCGGAATCCTTAGCATTTCTTCCCTTTTCTACCTCAATTTCCTTGATAGCATTGTCAATTTTTTTCTGCTTCTGTCTAAGAGTTCTGGGAATCCAATCCATCTTTCTAATATGATCAAGAATTGCCCCTCTGATTCTTAGAGACGCATAAGTCTCAAATTTTACTTCCTTCTCGCTATCAAACTTGTCAATGGCATCTATCAATCCAAAGACACCATATCCAACCAAATCATCATATTCCACCGTATAGCCCAGATACATACTCAATCTGCCTGCTACCAATTTCACTAATGGAGCGTACTCTATTATGATTTTTTCGCGAATTTCCCCGCTTTTATTCTTTGCATATAAATCCCATAATTCTTTCTTTCCTGCTTCATCCATCCTAGCTTTCGCTCCCATTCTGTATTTCTTATATAACTAATTGCGTCTTCCTATTATGAGGTTAATCCCCTAAAGTAAGTTTTGTTACTTCTTTGTGGGATTGTTTTCCATCATTATACTTTTCATCATACTCTTCTTCCCTTTTAATAATCTCTTCTATATTTTCAAATATTTCAAATTCATCTCTTGACGGTGCTGGTGATAATGCATTTCGCACAAAACTTTCCACCAGCAAACCAAACACAAAGGCCCCGATTAATGTAAGTAATAATCCCTTGAGAAAACTTTCTGTTGGTGTTCCACAGATTACTCCAACCACTGCCACCACTGCCCCGGCACTTAACATAATTAATCCCGAGATATATCGTGTTTTCATAAGAACCCCTCCCAAATTTATAATTCCATAACCAAGCTATGCTATAAGCAAATCTGCCTATAGCTATGTTGGTTACTGGTATATTATTATAATGTTTTTATTGGTTTCCCAACTGATTTGATTACGAAATCTCCTGTTTCTGAATAGAACTCTACCGTGCGTCCATAATTCAATCCGGTATCCTCTGCCAGAATACGAATGTTTAAACTCTTCAATACTTTCTTCGTAGCCTCCACATTTCGCTCTCCAACTCTTACCATATCAGACTTACTCGATGAACTAAATGCAAACATCTGCGCTCCACCTGCAATTTTTGCAACCAGACGTCTTTTGTTTGCCCCACTTATAACCATCTTGTTTACCAGTTCCACAATTCCGGTATCTGCAAATTTTGCCTTATTTTCATTATTCCGGATTTGCGTACTGTCCGGTAGCATAACATGAGCTAACCCGGCAATTTTTGTCACGGGATCATATAGCGCAATTCCTACACAGGACCCCAATCCCAATGTCGTAATGGAATTTGGTGGCGGACAAACCTTCAAATCAGCCATACCTACCTTAATCATCTCTGCCATATTATCACCTCACTATAGTCCTAATGAAGATAATATCACATCATATGATTCCATATCCGGGATAAGAATAAAATAACCGTTTATTTCTATATCATCCCCAAATTCTGTTTCTATCAGTAATGCCTTGTCTCCTAATCTTCCAAACTCTATGGCTGGAACACTCAAGATTGCCCCCGCCATGTCCAAAGTCATATACGGAACAGAGGCGTTGATAAACAGACCTGTCAATCCCGACAAAGAGGATAGATATGCACCGGTTATAATATTACCGATTTCTTGCAAGGCAGAAAAATCCATTTCATTAAAAGGCTGTGAATATCCCACCTCACGTCCCATCAGATGATTCACAAGAGCATGCGCTGATGCTTCCTCCAAAAGAAACATCATACTTCCCTTCACATCTTCTTCTAAAAACAAATAAATCCCAACAACTATCTCTTCTTCTCCGCAAACCGTTTCGGCAAGCTTGTTAAACTCTACCAAATCTACCTTAGGAACACGCATGTCCAGCTTCATATTCAGAAGCTGGGCAAGCGCTGTAGTTGCATTTCCTGCACCTATATTTCCAATTTCCCGGAGAACATCATAGTATTGGCTATCTATCTTATCCAAATTAACCTTTGACATTCTCACACCACCTTACACAATTTCTTTTTCCCCTATCACAGCGTGTAAATCAAGCAAAGAGATGAGTTCACCTTCGTGTTTTCCAATGCCATTAATATATCCGGCATTTTCATCCTTAGCATCATAAGATACTTTTTCTATTTCGTTTTCTTCCAGAGTCACCACCTCTTTTACCTCATCTACAATAATCCCAATCGCTGCCTGGGGTTCAAGTTTTATGATAATGATTCTCGCCGCATTGGTCAGTTCACTCTCCGGCTGATTCATTTTAATTCTCAAACTCATAACCGGTACAATCTCACCTCTTAGGTTAATTACACCCTTGAAGTAATTTTGAATCTTTGGAACTCTTGTAATCTTCTGTATGCGAACGATATTGTCCACATATCTAATGTCTATTCCATACTGTTCACTACCAATCTTAACAACTATGTACTGTACTGTTTCGAATTCTTTCTTGTTATCTTCCACAACAAACACCCCCAAATTAAATTAACACATTTGTGTCAAGAATCAATGCAACTTCACCATCGCCAAGGATTGTAGCTCCACTGATAATCTTAGTATTATCAATGTATTTACCAAGGGACTTAATAACAATTTCCTGCTGTCCAATCAGATTATCTACTACAAGACCAGCAAGCTTATCTCCCTTCTTGACAATAACCACAATCAAATTTTCAGGTTTTTCTTCTCTTGGTCCAATATCAAGTACCTGGTCTAAACGTATAATCGGGATAACCGTTCCACGTAAATGGATGACTTCCTTACCCTGTACATACTTAATATCAGAAACAGAAATATCTTCAATGGTCTGTATGCTTCCCAATGAGATAGCATATTTTTCATCGCCTAATTCAACCATCAATGCCTGTATGATAGCTAATGTCAATGGAAGCCTGATGATAAACGTGGTTCCCTCTCCAAGCTTTGTCTTAACTTCCACATCACCGCCAAGTGCTTCGATCTTTGACTTAACAACATCAAGTCCAACACCTCTTCCGGAAAGATCAGATACCTTCTTAGCCATGGAGAAACTTGGCATAAACAGTAATCCAATTACATCCTTATCCGACATGGTCTCCGCCTGTTCCGGTGTAATAATTCCTCTTTCAATTCCTTTATTTCTAACACTTTCAATATCGATACCGTTAGCATCATCCCCAACTTCGATAATAACGTTATTTCCTTCCTGGTATGCGTTTAAGAAAATAGATCCTACTGCTTCATTACCTCTCTGAACACGGACATCGTTAGATTCCAGACCATGATCAGCGGAATTTCGAAGCAAATGCATCAATGGATCTCCAATTTCATCGATAACAGTTCTATCAAGTTCTGTATCTTCACCCGTCATATATAATTCCATTTTCTTATCCAGTTTCTTGGAAATATCACGTATCATACGTGGGAATCTGCTTACAACACTTTCAATTGGTACCATTCGAACCTTCATGACAGATTCATGAAGATTTGTGGTAATTCTCTCTAAATACTCAATTTGGTCATGTAATCCTTGTGCCGTCTGTTGATTTACATCTGCGATACTGATTGATACCAAGGAGTTCTTAGCAATAATCAACTCACTTACCTGATTCATCAAAGCATCCAGCTTTTCAATATCCACACGGACAGTTCTGTTCACCACCGGCTTAGATGCCTGCTTTGTCGGTGCCTGCTGTTTCGCTGCTGGCGCTGCCTGTGCTGCTGCTGGCGCCGTCTGTACAGGTTCCTTTTCTTCTTTTACCTCTGCCGTTTTTTCTTCTTCTTTCTGTTCCTCAGCAATCACATCTTCGACTTTTTCTATCTTTTCAACGATTGCATCTTCAATTTCAGATACATTTTTTATGGCACCCTTTACTTTCTCAGCGTCCGACTCTGAAATCAGATATAAACTAAACTCTAAATCAAACTTTTCATCTTCAATATCCTGAACACTGGGCTGTGAGACGATAATCTCACCAAGTTCCTCTAATGCCTTAAACACAAGAAATGATCTTGCTGCCTTTAAAATACAGCTTTCCTGAATAAAAACAGTGACCCCGTAGACATTAAGGTTCTTCTTGTACGCCTCATTCATGGCATTAATTTCATGTTCTTCCAGATTAATTCTCTTGTATTTTGCTCCTGACTGTGCTTCAGACTTTGGTGCGGCCTCCTCTTTCTTTTCCTCTTGGGCTGGTGCAGGTACCTCTCCATTTGCACTTGCCAGAATATCATTTAACTGTTTGATGATTGGTTCATGGTCGTCTGTACCTTCATCTGCTGTCTGCTGGATATTCTCCAGATACCCTTCCAAAGCATCCAGGCTCTGGAATAAAGTATCAATCAAACCGGCCGACACTTTCATTTTTCCATTTCGGATCTCTGAAAATACATTTTCTGTATCGTGGGTCAAACGCTGCATCCGTTTGTATCCCATAGTTCCTGCCATACCTTTCAATGAATGAGCGGCACGGAAAATTTCGTTAATGGTATCTGCGTTATCCGGTTCCTTTTCCAAGACCAGAATCTGCTCATTCATGTTCTGTAAATGTTCTTTTGTTTCGTCGATAAAAATCTCCAAATATTGACTTGTATCCATCTTGTCATACCCCCAAATTCTTCAAAATTCTTTCTGTAATCTTTGTTAATGGTACTATTTCATCTACTAGGCCTGTCTCAGCAATCGCCTTCGGCATGCCATAAACAACACTGGATGTTTCATCCTGTGCGATTACATACGTTTTTTTATTTTTGTCTAAAAACTGTATACCCTTTGTTCCATCTGCACCCATTCCTGTCAGCACTACACATACAATCTCGTTGTAAGAACTGTCCGCCAGCGATTCATACATATAGTTTGCACAAGGTTTTACACCTTCTCTCGGCGGCTCATCCATTAAGATAATCTTGTTTGTTCCACCTGTAGTTTTTACCTGCATATGTTTTCCCCCTGGGGCAATATACACACATCCAGGCAAAAGAACATCTCCTTCCTCTGCTTCCTTTACCTTTACCTTACTCACATCGTCCAGCCTCTCTGCTAAAGACTTTGTAAATCCTGCCGGCATATGCTGTACAACTAACATTGGCACTGGTAAATTGGCTGGCAATAATGGTATTACACTTTGCAAGGATTTCGGACCCCCGGTAGAACAGGCCAACGCAATTACTTTTCCTGTTTTACCTGCAACTGGCTGATTTCCAGTTCTCAAAGTCATTGTTCTTTGTTTTGCACCCACGGTTGATTTTTTCTCTTCTGTGACCTGAGGTGCAGTGTTTCGTTCTTTCACCACATTAACATCCATTGACCTTCTTTGTATCCTCGCCCTTGTGGCAACCCTTACGGTCTGCAACAAGGCGTTTCTGTAATCACTTCCCTTTGCCGCAATGAAATTTTCCGGCTTTGTTATAAAATCTATGGCCCCCAATTCCAATGCTCTAATGGTCTCTTCTGCTCCATTCTTTGTCAAGGTACTATTCATGACTACATTTGCTTTTATCCTATTTTTTTTCAGTCTTTCTAATAACTCTAAACCGGTCATTCTAGGCATATTAATATCCAAAACAACTGCATCATACTGATGATCTGTAAGCAGAGCAAATGCTTCCACGCCATCTTTGGCTACATCCTCTACCTCAAAATTTTCATCTGAATTGATTATATCACAAGATATCCTTCTCATAAGTGCAGAGTCATCAACTACTAAAATTTTTTTCTTTCCACCCAATACTATCACCCCTTTTCAATCTTTCTCTTTTTTCGTTCCTCTTCAAATATATATTTTATCAAAGATTCACGAACACTATTACTCAATTGCTCAAATTCCACTCTCAATTCATACTGCTTTTTTCTATTTACAAGATTTCTTCTTGTTACAGTTCTTGCCAACATATCATAATCTATAATTTTATCCTTGAAGTCTATCTGAAATTTCAAAAGAATATATGTACTTTCTGGCACATCGTAATCCGTTACCATTCTGGCGCCGCCACCGCTAATATCCACAATGATACCTTCTTCATACTTGATTGGTTCCAATTTATGAGATGAAATAATTCTATTCAAATCACCCATCATAAGTTCTTCATCGGTGAGGATATGGATTCCAGACTCCAAAAGACAATTCAAGCGATAAAACTCTCTCCTTTGAATTTTTTTCAACGCTGACACAATATCCATAACCACTACATAAACATTATCTGTCTTATAACGGTCCACAACTTTTCCTTTACATTCATACAATCCTGTTTCCGATACAAATTGCATCCGATATACCGATTCTAAATGCAATAGTAAAAGCTTCCCTTTTTCCTGTGGCATAGCAATTTTTAGCTGTTCCTCACCCACTACGTCATAAACCTGGCTTTTATAAACTCTGTTATCATCTCCTTCTGCTACATTTGTCTGAATCAAGTCAATTTTGTCACCCACTCTTATTACATTTGTCACCATAGTCTTCACGCTCTCTTCTTTATTTCGAATTAGTTTGAAAGAAACTTTGAAAAATCTGGGACAGACTTTTCCTTTTTTCTGTTTCTTCTGTGTTTTCCTTTAACAAATCCATTGCCAGTTGTTCAAACGCTTTTGACGAACGAGCTTTTGGATAACTGATTGTCACAGGAGACTGGGCCATTACCGCTTTTACCAGTTGGTCATCTATTGGGACTGAGCCAAGATAATCCAAAGATAAACCCAAGAACTTTTCTGACACAATATTTAGTTTTTTGTGAAGATTTTTTCCCTCTATTGTATTGGATACTCTGTTTGCTATAATCCTAATCTTTGTATCCTGTTTGGAAAAACCATCATAATGATACAGTGATTTCAACAAAGAATAAGCATCTGTAAGTGAAGTAGGTTCCGGAGTACTTACCAAAAGCACTTCACTTCCCGCTGCCACAAATTCCAATACACTATCCGATATTCCTGCACCTGTATCGATGATAATCACATCGGCCAACGCATCCAATTTGGGTATATTCCGCAAAAGGTTGGTCAACTGAACCTTGTTAAGATTAGCCATACCCTCCACCCCGGTTCCACCGGATATAAACTGGATGTCCAAAGGACCTTTTGTAATGGTATCTTCCAGTGATTTTTTTCCTTCTATCACATCTCTTAGGGTATATTGTGGGATTGCGCCAAACAGCACCTCAACGTTTGCCAATCCAAAATCAGCATCTAATATCAGTACTTTTTTTCCCATTTTTTGTAATTGTATTCCTAAATTGATAGACACATTGGATTTTCCAACTCCACCTTTTCCGCTGGTAATGGTGAGAACTCTGGCAGAGGACTTTCTTCGCAGTTGTTTTGTCTTTATTATATTTCTAAGTTGCTCTGCCTGATCCATCAGTTTCCTCCCAATAGTTTTTTTACCGTTGCCTGTGCATCGAATACCTGGATATCTTCTGGTACATTCTGTCCGTAGGTTACATAAGACAGCTTCGCCTTTGTATACATCCTAATATTTAAGATATTACCACACTCTGACGTTTCGTCCAGCTTAGTAAAAATCAATCGGAAACCTTTCATATCTTCATAAGAATCCACAATACGCAACAAATCTTTATACTTTGTTGTTGCACTCATTACCAGGTACAACTCTCTTGTCATCTTTTCATTCACAGAATTCACAAAATGCTTTAAATCAGCATGCTGTTCTCCATTTGTAGGTGAGTGCCCTGCGGTATCCACCAAAATGAAATCATATTCTTTATAAGTTTCCTGGGCTTCCAGTAATTCCTCTCCTGAATAAATCACCTGAAAGGGTACATCCAGTATTTCCGCATAGGTACGCAATTGTTCTGTTGCCGCAATACGATAAGTATCTGTGGTAAGCAGCACCACTTTCTTCTTCTCCTCCAATTTTAACTTGGATGCAATTTTAGCCACAGTAGTGGTTTTTCCCACCCCTGTAGGCCCTATGAAGAAAATTATCTTACCTCCATTCTTGGCTTCTTTTACCGGAGCTACTTCTCCAAATTTTAATATCATCTTCTGATATACATTTCCCATAAGTGCATCTACACTCATATTCGTTTTTTTTGCTCCCGACATTTCATCCACAATCTGATTTGCATACTTTTCATCCACTTCGTTGTCAATGAGAGTATTATAGATTAATTGAAGAAACTGCACTGTCTCATTTTCTTCCTCTTCGTTTCCATCCGATTCAGAATCTTCTCGTTCTTTCTTGATCTGTTTCTCTAACATGGACTGAAGATTATTTAGTTTTTCTTCAATCGCATTGGTATCTTCCTGGCTTTTTTCCTGTTTCCATGTCTCCTTTGGCTCATCCAAAATAATGTTTGGATTGTACTTCGGTTTTATTTCCGCAGCATGAATGCTTACCGGTTCATCTGCCACAAGATTTAGTGTTCCTGTGCGTACACTCTCTGTACTTTGTTCCACAGTTCCTGTGGCTGGTTCCTCCAAAGCTGCCGTCACCTCTACAACCGTAGGCTTAAAGAGACTCATAATCCCTCTATGCCTGGTTTTCTTTATATTCATTATGACAGCATCACTGCCCATTTCTTCTTTTACCTGTAACATAGCCTCATTTTCTGTCGCGGCCTGGAACTTTTTTATCATCATTTTATCCTGTCACCATCCCTACTGATTGTAATTCGATATTGGATTCAATTTCATTATATGAAACTACAACCAAATCACTGAAATAATCTTCTGTAAGCTTTTTAAAATACATTCTTACAATTGGGGAAGTGATAACAATCGGATTCTTTCCTAAGTTTTCCAGCTTGTTAATCTCTTCCTGTACTGAATTAATAATATTTCTTGTTCGCTCCGGCTCAAGTGTAAGATATGCCCCCTGCTCTGTCTGTTTCACAGAATTCATAATATCCTGTTCCACCTTAGGATCCAGAGTAACTACACTGGTAGCCTCATTACTCATAAAATATTTTGCTGATATTGCTCTCTTTAAGCTCTGTCTCGCATATTCCGTCAATACATCTGTATCCCTTGTTGTAGGTGCATGGTCAGCCAGTGTCTCACAAATGGTAAGCAAGTCCCTGATTGATATTCCTTCTCTCAATAAATTCTGCAATACCTTCTGAATTTCACCAAGTCCCATAAGCTTTGGTGTAAGTTCTTCCACAAGAGATGGATGATTTTCCTTTAAATTATTGATTAACTGAGACACATCCTGTCTGGTCAATAACTCATCGATATGTTTACGAATAACTTCTGTCAAATGGGTGGCAATAATAGAAGGTGGATCCACCACGGTATATCCCAAGCTTTCTGCCCGTTCTCTCTGACTTTCTGTAATCCAGATTGCCGGCAGGTGGAAAGAAGGCTCAAAGGTAGGAATACCTGTAATTTCCTCCTCCACATATCCCGGATTCATAGCCATATAATGGTCAAAAAGTATCTCACCTTCGCTGAGCTGAATTCCTTTTATTTTAATTATATACTGATTTGGATTTAACTGAATATTGTCCCTTAAACGAATAATGGGCACTACAGTACCAAGTTCTAAGGCAATCTGTCTTCGAATCATAACCACTCGGTCTAACAAATCTCCCCCCTGATTTACATCCGCTAACGGAATAATACCGTAGCCGAATTCTAATTCAATCGGGTCTACCTGCAGCAAGGACACCACATTTTCCGGGCGTCGCA
>CACXGE010000091.1 GCA_902767135.1 uncultured Lachnospiraceae bacterium
ACGATGCATGGGGCTGAAATTTCGCACAATATCATTCTTGGCGCATAGCTTAACAGCAAGTGTTAAGCTTGCGTCTGTACAGTAACATCATATCATATTTTAAATAAAAATGAGCCTGCCCACGGCAGACTCATTTTTATTATCTCTATTTTCTGTGTTTCGTGGTAACCCTCTACCAAAAAACGTGATTTCCTATCACAGTACCTGTGTATCCTGAGGATACATTTCTAAAGTGTGTTGCACCTCCAACATAGTTGGTTCCGCCCATTGCTGCCTGTGCTGCCTGTACGCAGGAACTGTTAATTCCTCTGGCAATTACCCCTGTTAAGGTTCCATTGGTTGCCGGTGGGAACTGTCCCGATGCTGTAACAACACCATACACACTTGACGGATAGCTTCCGCTGTTCACTCTGTTTAAGATTACATTGCCAACGGCTACCTTTCCTTCAAAGCTCTCATTTCCTGCCTCACACTGAATCATTGCTGCCAACAAGGTGACATCATCTGAAGAAAGGGAGGTTGCCGGACCTGTTACCGCAGAGGAACCACTTTCACTTACCTCTAAATTTTCTGCTTCCACTGCAGCTTTTGCAGCCATTTCTTCTTCTATGGTAATTGCAGACCCGAAGGAATATTCCACATCTACAAATTCCAAAGATACATACCCTGTAGCATCTTCATAATCCACTTTAATCCATCCATCCTTGATTTCTTTATCCGCTGCTACCACAAGAACTTCATCCAGTGCTACCAGTCCAAGAATTTCTGAATTTACATCGGTATTTTCTCTTACACGCAAGGTCTCTGTTTTCACTCTTGCAGTAAGATTTCCTTTTGTGTCGGCAAGTTCCTTTGCCTGGACACCGTATCGGATATATTCATCTTTTACGTATCCTACTACTTCTCCGGATGAAATCTTTGTCCATCCATCCTTTTGTTCTAAAAGGGAACCCTTGCAGCCAGCATATAGCTTGCCTACAACTTCTGACTCTTCACTTGCCTCTGCTCGGATATTTAACGATTCTTCCACATTAGCCAACACTAATGTTTCCCACTCAACTGATTTTTCAGCCTTCTCTAAAACCGCATTCTGTGTTTCTGTTTCTTCTTCCGGCATTTTGTTTACGGTTACTGTTTCTGTTACTGCCTTTGCTTCCTTCTGGCTCTCCTCTGCTGTTACGTCTACTTCAACTTCTGTTATGACATTTTCTGTCTGGGTAGCGATTCCAGCAAAACCATTGAGAAACATAAATCCTGATGCACACGTCATCAGCACAAGCAGCTTTCTGTGTCCTACTATCATCAATAGCCTCCTGCTTCCGTTTCGGTTATAACAAATATTTCATTTGTCACTGAACCTGGTTTAGATGTTCTGATTTAAATTTTTAATACTAATTTGTTACAAAAAATCAAATCTTTATTACGATTTGTTACAAACGGGATTCTAACAAATGGACAGCCCCATTGTCAAGTTCACGAAACTAATAAAAAATAGGACTTTTTTATGTACTTTTTTACCACGCCTTAATATTTTCTTAAGATTCAATAGGTAGATATGCCAAGTTTTTTTGTTATTTTTAGTACATATTGCCATATATTCGAACAGGTGTTCTTTTTCAGTAGTGGAATGTTCACAAATCGTAACTTTATGGGAAACTTGGAGCTTTTTTACTGATTTTTCAGGCCTGTTCTATCTTCTCCCAAACAAAAAAACCTTGATTTTTCAAGGTTTTTTGTTTCTTCTTTGCCGGAATGCTTCATAATCTAAAATTGCCGCTGCAACAGCCGCATTCAAGGATTCTAATTGCCCACACATGGGAATTTTTACATATTTTTCACATAGATTCAGGGCTTTGTCACTTAATCCGTTTCCCTCATTTCCTATGCAAAAAGCGGTGCCTTCTACATAGGAATACAAATCATAATCCTTGGATTCCTGCAATGCTGCTCCATATGTGGTAATGTTTTTTTCTCTTAATATAGAAAACAATCGTTCAAATTCCTCTTCTTTCTCCAGGTACACAAATGGCATACGGAAAATAGCACCCATAGTAGCACGAACCACCTTGGGATTATACATATCCACACAGCCTTTGGTTAAGATAATTCCTGTCACCCCTGCCCCCTCTGCGGTCCTCATAATAGTGCCCAGATTTCCTGGATCCTGCAAATCTTCCAGCACAAGAAGCAATGGATTTTCCTGTTGTAAAATATCTGACAATTCGTACTTTGGCTGCCTTACCACACACAATATTCCCTGTGGAGTCTTAGTGTCACACATTGCCTCCAAAACATTTGCCGAAACCACCTGATAGTTATCCCCAGAAAGTTCTTCTTTCAGCGTGTTTTCCACATTTTCTGACACAAAAATTTCCTGAATTAACTCTTTTGGTGTCTCTGAAAACAAACGTGTTCCTTCTATATTAAATAGTTTTTCCTCTCGACGTGTCTTCGCTTTTTTATTCAAGCTTTGCACCCATTTTACGCTCGGATTTGAGGTACTGGTTATCATACGCTTCTCCTTCCTATTTCATTTTATCCACAATTTTCACATGGTCACCCCCAAATAGTGTACACAATTTCATTTTCAATTCATTATTTGCACACACATTCCAATTGGCACCCAAACGTTTCACAACCCGCTCCTGCTCCACATATATTACTATGGTATCTTTTCCATCGGATGAGCGAATGGTATCCTGCAAAAGTTTTTCCTTTGCTGCATATTCGTCTTTTGTTCTAAATTTTATCCAGACTTCCTTTGGAATATCGCTGAAAGCTTTCATTCTCTCACAAATCAGCTTTGCTCCTTTTTCTTCTTCTACACTGACCCTTCCCTTGATAAACACTTTATTGTCCACCGTAAGCAGGCTGGCATTCTTCTCATAATCCCTGGGGAAAATAACAACTTCTACCGCCCCCACCATATCTTCCAAAGTGATAAACGCCATCGTCTGATTATTCTTGGTATGTTTTATGGTCTTGTCCGAGATAATACCACCTACCACTGCTGTCATTCCGTCGCTTACCAACGGTTCCTGAGTTTCTTCGTTTAGCATAAAATCTGTGGTCTTATTGGTAGCATTCTTCTGTATTATTTTTACGTAATCCTCCAGTGGATGACCGCTAATGTAGACACCTAGCACTTCTTTTTCCAGGGCAAGCATTTCCTCCCTTGGATACTCTGACACATTGGGAAGCTGAATTTTAAATTCTTCTTTCATTTCCTCTGGTGCAAAATCGAACAAGGTCATCTGACCTGCAATGTTTTTTTTCTTTTCATTGCTTGCAGCATCCATCAGTTTATCATACACCATCATCCCCTGTTTTCGATTACATCCCAGCTCATCAAAAACTCCTGCTTTAATAAAACCTTCTACCACTCTTTTATTGTTGGTTCCTCTCACGGACATTCTTTCTATAAAATTCTGGATACTGCTAAACTTTCCGGAAAGTTCACGTTCCTTTACAATGTCTTCGATAACGGAAATACCCACTCCCTTAATTGCAGACAGACCAAAGCGAATGGACTTTCCGGATACGCTAAATCCTGCTCCCCCCTGGTTTATATCCGGAGGCAGAATTGTAATCCCCATATTTTTACAAGTCATAATGTATTCTGAAATTTTACTTGTGTTGTCAATGACAGAGGTCATCAAGGCTGCCATATATTCCACCGGATAATAATACTTTAGGTATGCTGTCTGATAAGACACCACCGCATAAGCGGCAGCGTGTGATTTGTTAAATGCATACTTTGCAAAATCCGTCATCTCGTCATATATTTTATTGGCAACTTCCTCAGAAATTCCATTTGCCACACAACCAGCCACATTTTCTTCCGGATTTCCATACACGAAATTCTGTCGTTCTTTCGCCATAACTGCTGCCTTTTTCTTTGACATGGCACGGCGCACCAAATCACTTCGTCCCATGGTATATCCCGCCAAATCTCGTACAATCTGCATCACCTGCTCCTGGTACACAATACATCCATAGGTTGGCGAAAGAATCTTCTCCAACTCAGGGCAGTCATAGGTGATTGAGGTACTGTCATTTTTTCCACGGATATATTTGGGAATAAAATCCATGGGACCTGGACGGTACAGGGAGATTCCAGCAATAATATCCTCTAGGCTTTCCGGCTTTAATTCCTTCATAAAGCCTTTCATACCTCCACTTTCCAGCTGGAACACACCTTCCGTTTTTCCTGTGCCAATAGACTCTAACACCTTTTTGTCATCAAAGTCTATATGGTCGATATCGATATCTATGCCCTGGCTCTCCTTTACAAAACGTACCGCATTCTGTATTACTGTAAGGGTTCTCAATCCCAAAAAATCCATTTTTAACAGCCCTAGTTCTTCAATGGTAGTCATGGTAAACTGAGTGGTTATGGTTCCATCGGACGCCCGTGATAATGGCACGTATTCCTCCACCGCCTTCTGACTAATCACTACACCTGCTGCGTGCATGGAAGTATTTCTTGGAAGTCCTTCCAAACGCTTTGCCATATCTATCAGCCTGGTCACCTGAGGGTCTGATTCATATGCCTTTCGTAGTTCCGGGTTTTTCTGCAACGCCAAATCGATGGTAATATTCAGTTCATTGGGAATCATTTTGGCAATATTATCCACATAGGCATAAGGATAGTCCAACACCCTTCCTACATCCCGAATAGCCCCCTTGGCTGCCATAGTTCCAAATGTAACAATCTGTGCCACTCTTTCTTTTCCATATTTACGCACCACATACTCAATGACTTCATGACGTCTTTCAAAACAAAAGTCTATATCTATATCGGGCATGGATACACGCTCCGGGTTTAAGAATCGTTCAAACAAAAGGTTGTATCTCATTGGGTCAATATTAGTGATTCCCAGAGTATAGGAAACAATACTTCCTGCCGCAGAACCTCGCCCCGGTCCCACCATGATATCATGTTTTCTGGCATAATTAATAAAATCCCATACAATCAAAAAATAATCTACAAATCCCATGCCTTCGATGACAGAAAGCTCATAGTCTAGTCTCTTTGCCATAGAACCATCATCATCAGGATAGCGCTTTTTTAATCCCTCTGTGCATAATTTTCTTAAATATTCCTTTGAGATATATCCTTCCGGCACATCATATTTGGGAAGTTTTCTTACTCCAAACTCAATCTCCACATGACAGCGCTGTGCAATTTTTTCCGTATTTTCCAATGCCTCCAAAGCGTAGGGAAACAGTTCTTCCATTTCCTGTGGGGATTTCACATAATACTGTCCCCCTTCATAACGCATTCGATTTTCATCCTGCAGTTTGTGGTTGGTCTGAAGACAAAGCAAAATATCATGTGCCTCCACATCCTCAGGATAAGTATAATGCACATCGTTGGTTGCCACCAACTCAATTCCTAGCTTTTTGCTCATAGCTATAAGTTTTTGATTTACAAGCCTTTGTTCCGGAATCCCATGGTCCTGTAGCTCCAAAAAGAAATTTCCTTTTCCAAAAATTTCTTCATATCTTAGTGCTGCTTTTTCAGCCTCCTCATCCAATCCCCGCACCAGATTTTTGGAAACTTCACCTGCCAGACAGGCAGACAATGCGATAATCCCTTCATGATAAGTTTCCAACACCTCATAGTCCACGCGGGGTTTGTAATAGAATCCATCCACAAAACCTTTGGAAACAATTTTTGACAGATTTTCATACCCTTTATTATTTTCCGCTAACAATACCAGATGATAGTATCTGTCTTCTGACTGGCTGTTGTCTTTTACAAACCTTGAAGTTGGAGCCACATATACCTCACATCCTATAATAGGATTGATTCCTGCCTCCTTTGCTGCACGGTAAAAATCTATCACTCCATACATCACACCATGGTCAGTGATGGCAGCTGCCGTCATTCCCAGCTCCTTGACTCTGGATACATATTCCTTTATTTTGTTGGAACCATCCAAAAGACTGTATTCTGTATGTACGTGTAAATGTGCAAAGCCCATGTTTTTCTTTCCTTTCTATTTTTATGTGTTTGATTCTATTTCTAATATATCTTTTTACATTTTCTTACGGTGTCAGCAGTAAATGCTGACACCTGTACTGAATAATTACCTTCTTTCTTATCATATCATAGCAAACTTAGCTGACCTTGTCTAGTTACTGTACAGACGCAAGCTTAACACTTGCTGTTAAGCTATGCGCTAAGAATGATATTGTGCGAAAATGTATATTTAACAAAAATCGGGGAATTTTGCATGCGTAAGCATTGCACATCCATAATATCTATGCTACATTGAAGTCAAAATATAGAGAGATGAGGGATAACATTGGAACCATCGCAACCTATGTGCAGGAAGAGCGAGAACTCCCGCCAATCCTTATGTTTCACGGCACCAATGACGAATTAGTTCCTTTTGGACAAGGCTGTGAATTATTCCAGGCATTGACCGCTGCGAAAAAGGATGCCACATTTTATCAGGTAATAGGAGCCCACCACGGTGGCAGAGAATTTTGGAGTAAAGAGGTACTGGATATAGAAGAACAGTTTATTCGAAGACTGTGCAAGTAGTATGTTCTATATATATATTAAAAATATGATATGATTCTCACAAATGTAATATCGCCCGTTCATCCTGTGACTTAGTCACAGGTGAACTGGGCGATATTCATAAATAATTCTATTAGGTTTCGCAAAAGTTTTATTTCTTCGTCTCTGCCTCTACCTGTTCAAATTCTTTCACAATTTCCTCCGACGGCTTTTCTGTCAACAGACTTACTGCCACAATAAGTGCCAGAGATACGAGAAATGCCGGAAGCAATTCATAAATATCCCATCCCCCTCCCATGGGGCGTACAATAAATTTCCATACAAATACAGTGACAGCTCCACTTAACATACCCGCCAGTGTTCCTTTCATGTTGGAGCGTTTCCAAAACAGCGCTGTCAGCATTGCCGGCCCAAAGGTAGCTCCAAACCCTGCCCAGGCAAAGGATACAATGGCAAAAACAGAGCTTTCCGGATTAGACGCAATGATGACTCCAATCACAGAGATTACAATCAAGGTAACTCTGGCAATTATCATGGAAGCCTTTTCGCTTAAATCTTTTACTAACACTTCTTTTACAATATTCTGTGACACCCCGGAAGCCGCTGCCAAAAGCTGGGAATCTGCAGTGGACATTGTTGCTGCAAGAATTCCTGCAAGAATCACACCTGCCACAATGGCTGCCAAAACTCCATGTTCACTAATTAAACCTGCAATTTTTATAATCACTCTCTCAGAATCCTCTAAGTCCGTAATCACACCATTTTTTACCATAGCATTTCCCACAATACCAATAAGGATAGACACTGTCATGGAAATCACTACCCACACACTGGCAACTCTTCTGGAAAGCTTGATTTTTTCCGGTTTTTCAATTGCCATAAAACGTAGCAAAATATGAGGCATTCCAAAATACCCCAGACCCCAGGCCAATGTGGAGACAATACTTAAGACACCATAAGGCTTGGAGGCATCTGCTGCTGCGTCATAAGTGCTTGTGAAAGAAAAATATCCTGCTATGGATGTTGCATTGTCCATAACCACAGTCATTCCCCCCACACTGGATACCCCGTAGATAATGACCACAAAAATGGCAAGAGTCATCACAATACTCTGAATAAAATCGCTGGTGCTGGCTGCTAAAAAGCCTCCTAGTGTAGTATAAATAACGATTACCAGCGCACTGATAAGCATAGCTGTAAAGTAATCAATTCCAAATAAAGAATTAAACAATTTTCCACAGGCCGCAAATCCTGAGGCTGTATAAGGTACAAAAAAGATTACAATGACGATTGCTGCTATCACAGACAGGATTCTCTTTTCATCTCCGTAACGGTTGGAAAAGAAAGCCGGAATGGTGGCAGAATTTTTTGACACATGTGTGTAAATTCGCAAACGTTTTGCCACAATGAGCCAGTTGATATAAGTGCCTACCGTAAGTCCTATGGCTGTCCAGGAGGCATCTGCCAGACCAGAAACCAATGCCACTCCCGGCAATCCCATCAAAAGCCAACTGCTCATATCGGAAGCTTCTGCACTCATTGCCGTTACAAAAGGTCCTAGCTTTCTGCCTCCTAAATAAAAGTCCTCTGTGTTTTTGTTTCGTTTTGAAAATATAACACCGATTCCAACAACCGCTGCCATATACACAACGATAGCTATCAAAATACAAATAGTTGTGGAATTCATATATATTTTTCTCCTTTCATTTAAAATGAGTAGGCGTTTAACAAACGCCCCAACCCATTGATTTTACTGGGTTTTCTTATATATTTTATATAAATTTTCTCTCCACAAGTGGTATAA
>CACXGE010000092.1 GCA_902767135.1 uncultured Lachnospiraceae bacterium
AAGAGGAAAAGAAGAAAGCGGAAGCAGAAAATGAACTTCTCAAAGAGGAAATAAAAAGATTGAAGGATATGATAAGCCAAAAGTAAATTTTCCGAACAAAGAGCGAAGGTGATACGAGAAAAAGATGGAGAGAATGTCAGATGAAGAAAAAGTATAATCATTTAGATAAGATAAGTAAGTTTTTCATGTGCTTTGTATTTTGTGTATTATTTACACAGATGAAGGCAAGTGCAACAGAGAATATCCAAATCCACAAGGATTATATGATGTCGGAGAAGCCTATTCAGGTGGAGAATCCACAAGGATATTCTCTTAGATGGTATGTGGATGATAAATTTGTTTCGGAATCTACTTATACCCCCACTGCGGCTGACTATGAAAAGTGGATTACGGTTAAGGCTTACTCAGATGGTGAATTCGTATCAGAAGATAGGATATATTTTAGTAAGTTGCCTGTGGTATATATTAACACAGAAGATGGTGCCCCTATTACCAGTAGAGATACGTACAAGAGTGCAGCTATGGATATTCAGAACAATGAAGAGTGTAATGGTTCTATGTACAGTGGTAGTATTCAGATTAAGGGAAGAGGAAATCAGAGTTGGATGTGGAAAAAGAAACCATATAAAATCAAGCTGTCTACAAGCACAAATCTATTTGGGTTTGGGAAAAATAAACACTGGGTGCTGATTGCAAATTATAGGGATGAGTCATTGATTCGTAATACCATTGCCAATAGTGTTTCTGTCAAACTGGGGTTAACTGGAATGGATACCACCTGGGTAGACGTGATTTTAAATGGAGAGTATGTAGGGAATTATCAATTTTGTGAACACGTTCGTGTGGATGAAACTCGCTTGAATATATATGATTGGTCAAAGGATGCAGAAGTTATTGCCAAGGCAGTCTATAATGTGGAAAAATCCAATGGAATGACCAAGAATGACAGAGATGAAATTGAGGGGATGTTATCAGAGCATCTTTCGTGGATTACAAGTGGTGAATTTACCTATAAGGGGAAAGCGTTTAAGATAGCCGATTATCTTGATTATCAAGCCGATATTACTGGGGGATATTTGTTTGAACTGAATAAATATGTGGAAAATATAGATGGGAAAACGGATATTTCAGAGTTTAATAATGCCACAGGTATGAGAATAGTAGTAGATACTCCAGAGTACGCTGTTACAAATGATGATATGATGGATTATGTGAAAAAGTACTGGCAGTCATTTGAGGATGCATACTGTTCTTTGGATGGTTATAACTCTGACGGCTTACATTATACCGAATTAGCAGATTTTGACTCTATGGTAAATTACTGGATTACCAATGAAATGTTAGGGAATTATGATGCTTACGGCAGAAGTCGTTGGGTGTCAAAGGATATAGAGGGGTTGCTGAAATTTGGACCTGTTTGGGACTTTGATTATGGCTTTGGAGTGAAGGAAGCACCAGCAACTGCAAACGCATGGAGCTTTTCTACTTTAGATTTTACGGATAATCTATTTAAATACTGGATAGATGATCCATATTTTGTTTTAAAGGCTGAGGAGACCTATTGGGATATTCGTCCGTATATGCAATCTCTTGTAGAGGATGGAGGTCTGATTGACCAGTACAATGATTATTTGAAAGAATCAGGTGCAGCAAACCAGGACATTTGGAAATATTCCATAGGATATCAGGAGGATACAGATAACAGTAAGCAGTTTCTAAAGGAACGTCTGGCATGGTTAGACTCTCAATTTGCCACCCAGGAATCTATTATGAAAAGCTTATACACAACGAATAGTGACCATGCATATACAAAATCCGATGATATAATTAAGATTACATTGACCAATGCGGTAGAAGATACTCTTTCAGAACACGCACCTGCAGATGGAAGAATAGGAGCAAATCAGGATGCCAAAGTGAATGTAGTGGTAATGGATAAAGCTACAGTAAAGTTAGCAGTATATGTGAATGGATTAAAATATAACACTTATCATCTGGCATATCCAGAGAGCAATGTTACAATAAACGCTTCAGCCTTCACAGAAGAAAAGGGAACAAAAAACATTATTTCCTTTATAGGATATGACTCAGAAAACAATGTAACACTTACAAACTTTGCCAGTCTAATCGTGACAGAAGATGAAACAGCTGGAACAGGAAGTCCAACAGTCACACCGCCAGTTACAGCAACAATACCAACCACAGTAACAGCTAAACCGACCCCGGAGGCAACAGAAACACCAACACCTATAGAAGGAAGTGGAGTAACACCAACGTCTGTTGTAAAAAGTACAGTAACACCTACAGCAATCGCAGTTCCTACGGTCAAGGTGACAGTTGCACCAACAAAAGCGGCAGTAGCATCTAATGTGAAAACAGCCACCCCTAGTCCGGTATCAGTAAAAACCAAAATCAGCAAAGCAACGGTTTCGAAGATTGCTACTCAGTATTATTTTGGAAAGGCATTGAAGCCAACGGTGGTGGTTAAGTATAAAGGAAAAGTTTTAACCAAAGGGAAGGATTACACAGTCAGCTACAAGAATAATAAAAAAGTAGGGACAGCTAAAGTTACAATGAAAGGGGTAGGAAAATATACAGGAACGAAAGTTATCACTTTTAAAATAGTCAATGGATATCAGAACTACAAGGTGGTAGCAAAAACAAATTTATATAAATCCACATCCACCACATCAAAGCAGCTTGCAGTCCTAAAAAAGGGAAAAACTGTAAAAGTTTATTCTAATTATACAAAGAAGGATAAAAAAGGCAGAGTTTGGAAAAAAGTTAAAGTTGGTAGTAAAACTGGATATGTACGGGCAGTAAAATTGAAGAAGAAATAGAAATTGTGGAATATTTTTTGACAGATAATTTACGATACACTGATAAAAATCCCTGCTCCTTGGAGCAGGGATTTTTGGTAAACGATCCATGGCGAGCTGACGAAAAAACTGTTTTATACGAGAAGCCTGCAGAAATCGTTGACATTCCTTAGCAAACCTCATACAATATAAGTAAATATCTGAGAAATATCTTAATCAATTCGATTGACTATCCTCATCTGAATAAAATTTAACATGGCGGATAGGAAAGATTGGGCATATTTACATAAAGAAGATGGAACGTATGAATAATATAAATTTAAGATGAATGTAGAACAATTAGCAAAGAAAATGAGAGAAGTTGAGGAGGCAAATAGATGCAGAAAATATATATCAGGAATCTGGGGCCGATAAACAAAGTTGAATTAGATATAAATAAATTTAATTTGTTAATAGGGGAGCAGGCTACGGGAAAAAGTACTATTGCAAAGAGTATTTATTTTTTTAGGTTAATAAAAACAAATGTAATTGATTATTTATGTCAAATATGTGATGGTGCAAATTATCCGAATGCTGGTATGGAAAAATCAATGTGTATTAAAACATTAAGAAGCCAGTTTAAGAAAATTTTTGTAAGATTATTTGGAAATAGTTGGAACTTAAAAAGCGACATGCATTTAAAATACTTTTTTACAGACGAGATATGGGTGGAGGTAAAATTAAAAAGTGGTCACAAGCAATATTTAAGTGTTAGTTTTTCTCATCAATTAAATAATAACATTAATGAATTGGAAAAACAGGTTAGAGAGATTTATTCTAATTCTGAGAGTACAATTACTAGTATTGCTTTTGCAAATGCAGAAAGAATGCGTAATCATGAAGAAATAACTCGAAGTGTGAATGAAATTTTTGAAGATGATTTAGAAACTTATTATATTCCGGCTGGCAGGAGTTTGTTAACAACTATGGCAAATAGTAAAAGTGCAATAGTAGCTGCAGGAAAAGATATGGATTTGGTAACGGAACAGTTTATGCTCATCATTGATAATATAAGAAATAATTTCAAACAGGGAATTGCATTGGCACATAAGCAATATCCAGATGGAAGCAGAAGGTATGATATATCTAAAATAGTGGAGGAACTGCAAGAAATTTTACACGGCGATTATAGATTCGAAAACGGGAAGGAATTTCTGGAAATTGATGACAAAACATATAATAATGGCAGGATTGAAATTAATTTTGCCTCCTCAGGACAGCAGGAAATCTTGTGGTTGATAAATTATCTTTATATTCTTATCTTGCGTAAGGAAAAGGCATTCGTTATTATCGAAGAGCCGGAAGCGCATATTTATCCATCTATGCAAAAGAAAGTAATGGAGTTAATTTCTCTTTTTGCAAATATTAATGATAGTAAAGTCTTGATAACCACACATAGCCCATATATTTTGAATTCGGTTAATAATTTATATTATGCGGGGGTTTTGTGTAATGAAAATTTAAGCAATAAAGTTGAAAAGATTATATCAAAAAATAAAATTATTGAGTGTGGAAATTTGTCAGCATATAAAATACAACGAGAAAATGGTCAGAATGCAGAAGTATCAGATCTGTTTGAGGATAATAAGCGGGAAATCAAGTCATATTTAATTGATGAGATTTCAAGTGAGTTTAATAAGGTATACACCGAGTTATACAGTCTGGAACTTGATAGTTTGGGGGAATAAATATGTCAATTTCAAAAAAAGGGAAAGAAAAGAAACAAAGAGCAATGCTGAAATGGGAATATATTTAGTTGAGAACACTAGTATGACCATAAGGGATATCGAATCAGGGAGTAGGGCGTGGCTACCAGTGAGAGCGGATGAGGGATATGATTTTGAAATTGTAAAAATAGATAAGGGAATCATAGCTGACATACCAGATGGGAAAAGTATTTGTGATAATTTAATTTACAGCATTCCTAAGAAAATAGGTGGGTATAACATTACATGGATAGTTGAATTAAAAGGAACGAAACGAGATGATAAAGTGGGACATGCGATTGAACAGATTACAGATACTATCGGATATTTATTGGACAAGGAGCAATATCCGGAAGCCCAAAAATATATGCAAAAACGTGATTTGGTATTTGGGTTAATTGTTGGTGCACCAGATAAGACATTACCGGCATTTGCGAAAGAAGATGTAAAAAGATTGTGTCAGAGATTATTTAAACAAAGCCTAAAAAGAAAACAGATAAAAGATTTGTATTCTTTGGTTTTTAACATTCAACCCAGAAAGGGACATAAGGCAAGATGTGAAGGAAAAAGCTCTCCATATACAATCACATGTTATAATTCCAATGGGTGTGAGATTCCATTACCAAGTATGTTTACGGATATGGTTTTGTAGGGATTATATGAACATCAATCCACCTACAATCCCAATATGCCGCTAAGAGGATTTCTGTATATTGCAAAGTTATATGAAAAGTATATTGATTCACATCATGCGTAAGCATTGCCCGATTTCGTAACAGTTTAGCCTATGGGAGTAAACCAGGGATAGGAAAGGACAAACAGATGAAACAGACGTTAAAAAGAATAGGAAAAATTATAGGCATTTATATTGGTATTTACATAATATGCTCAGGAATATTTGTGGCATTGTTCCATACATCGTTACTCGCCAATCTTCATGTTTTAATGTATCGAGGTATTGTTTATCTTGTGCTGGCTGGTGTTGTGGCGGCTGTGTGCATGGGGATATGCACCAAACGATGGAAAAACCTTTTTGATATAAAGGATGTTATTTTAATGTTTTTTGGATTTTGCAGTGTCAATATGGTATTGTTTACCTTGATTCCTGTAACCGTAGAACGCTCTGTATCTGTGTTTACCTTAAGCTATATGCAGGAGAATCCTGGGGTTTACACGGTCAGTGATATGGAAGATATTTTTCATGAAACATATGTGTGTGAATTTCAGGCTTTTGACAAACGCTTTGAAGAACAGATTGTCTCGGGAAATGTGGAAGAAAAAGATGGTGGGTATGTGTTGACAAAGCGCGGAGAATTTACCGTAAAATTTTTCCGTGCGGTTTCATCTTTGTTTCATACAGATGAGAGACTGATTTATCCAAATGAGAATAGAGGTTAAAGTATAGTGAAAACAACCTGGGTTATGCAAGGTCATAATCCAGGTTGTTTTTTGTAAGGAATTTTTTTATCATTTCGTCCCAGGCGTGGTCTAGGGATTTATCCATTGTAAAGGTATTTAAAGAGATACCAGTGATTACCGTTACACTGCCATTTTCAAAGGAAATATTGAGGTAAAGCCCTGACACGTCCAGAGGAGTCAGGGTAGTATCGGTTGCAGAAATTGTTTTTTCAGTATTTTTGGGGGAGAGTTTTAATACAAAATGGAAAGAAAGTGGTATTTTTTTCCCCTTAATCATCTCCAGACAAAGTGCTTTACATTCTGCCCAGGTGATAAGTTCCGGAAGACTGGAATTTTCTTCTAATTCTTCTAACTCTTCTAAAGTGTAAAAATCTTTCTTACGCCTGCCATCTATGATGATAGAGTAAAAGGTTTCGATCGATGCTTCTTTGACTAAAAAGGAATCAAAGGTAGTTTGTAAAAGCATTTGATTCATAAATGCTTTGGTATTATTTATCTTTAAAGAAATCATATTTTCCTCCTGATTGTTTTAGAAAATTGGGAAATCAATAGATTAATGTAGCTCTGAACAGATTCAGATTAAGTATATCACAACAGAGGGGGAAATACAAATTGTAAGATATCTCTTTTCAAATGGTCTTCTATATGTTATAGTAAGTAGTAATGAAAACTACTTGTAATTGTTCGGAATAAATTCTAGGAGGTTATTATGAGTTATAAGATAATTGTGGATAGCTGTGGAGAGTTGACACCAAAAATGAAGGAAAGCAAAAAGATGGTCAGTGTGCCATTGACTTTGCAGGTGGATAAGAAAGAGATTGTTGATGATGAAAGTTTTAATCAGGCAGAGTTTCTTGCTATTGTTGCGGCAAGTGAGAACTGTCCAAAGTCTGCCTGTCCATCTCCAGAAAAATATCAAATGTGCTGCCAGGGGGAGGAAGAGCGCGTCTATATTGTTACATTGTCGGCGAATCTAAGCGGTTCGTACAATAGTGCAGTGTTGGGCAGACAATTATATTTAGAGGAAGAAGGAAAAAAACAGATTCATGTATTTAATTCCCGGTCCGCATCGGTGGGAGAGACTTTAATTGCTCTGAAAATTCAGGAATGTGAAGAAAAAGGAATGAGTTTTGAGCAGGTGGTAGACACCACAGAAAAATATATTCGTGGAATGAGAACCTATTTCGTATTGGAAAATCTTGACACCTTGCGTAAAAATGGAAGACTAAGCAAAGCAAAAGCATTGGTGGCAACAGCGTTAAAAATCAAGCCAGTTATGGGAGAAGATGGTGAGGGCAATATCATTCAGTTAGACCAGACCAGAGGCATCAACAAAGCCATGATGAAAATGTTAGAATATGCAGAGAAGAATATGGAACATCAGGAAGAAAAAGTGTTTGCAATCGCTCATTGTAACTGTTTGGAACGTGCTGAAATTTTAAGGGATGAGATAAAGAAGCGCTTTCCGGTGAAAGATGTGATTCTAGTGGATACTGCAGGAGTTTCCAGTATGTATGCAAATGATGGGGGAATTATCATCGCAGTATAAAAAACTTGCATAATTTTGTAAATACTGTTACCATATATTTTAGTGTGATACACCATTATAAATTTTCAGAAAGAAAAAGCGAGGGATATTAATTGAGTCAGGAAAAAGTAGAACGTTACAAAAAAGAAAAAGCAAATCGTAAGAAGAACATGAAAAAAGCTAAGATTAGAAAAACCTTCCTACAGGTGGTTGGAGCAGTGGTTGTGGTTGCAGCGGTTGGAGGAATTGGATATTTATCTTATAAATCTTATGAGAGTAAGCCAGTGAAAGCGGAAGCTGATATGAGTGCCTTTGACGATTATGTGACTGGTATTGATGGAGACAAAGCGGAATAAAAAATAAAAAAACTTGTAGTCCTATGCAGATTACAAGTTTTTTATTTTTATTTTAAATCACAGTCAGAGATTGCTTTTAAAAATCTCATTTCCAATATGAATGGGATTAACGCATCCATTTCATCGTTTCTGGTATAAGGAACAAATCCTCCTGCCATGGCAGGGTGACCACCTCCACGTCCAAAGCCTTCCAATGCACATTTGGTAATCTGTCCGGAATCATATAAATTCTTTGCACTCCGCACAGAAATTTTAACCCCTTCATCTTTATATGAATATACAATGGAAAAATTCACTTCCGCCAAATCCAACATAAAATCGGAAATTCCTGCAATCAAAGGTTCCGGACAACCAGCACCAGTATTTGCAAAACTGATATCTCCAAAAACTTTGATGGAATTGATTGCAGTTGCATAGGATTTTAAATCGCTTAATTTAATGGTTGCATGGTCTAATTCTTCGATGAGCTTGATATCACTTAGAACATACAACATATGAAACATTTCCAAATCCAAATCCGAGACACCACGAGTGAGATTTGCGGTATCTATTTTTATTCCGTACAGCAAAGCAGTTGCGGTATTTTTGGGAATAGGAATGTGATTTTCTACAAAATACTGTGCTACCAAGGTGGCACAGGCACCCAGTTCAGGGTGAATATCGCAGAAACGATAATTTACCTTTTCTATGGTAGGATGGTGGTCTAAACAGATAATCTCATCACCTGGTAAGTCCTTAATGTTGGAGTTTCCTTTTTGTGAATCTACCAGAATAATTTCATCTGATATGTTGGTGAGTTCATTGACATCTACATTGGTAATTTCAATGTCAAGGCATTCGATCATTCTGTTGGTGGAATAACTGTCAATCTGACCATAGTGACATATGGAAGAAGAAATTCCTTTGTACAGCAAAAGTTGTTGCAATCCAAACGCGGATGCAATTGCATCCGGGTCTGGAAAGTTATGTGTCTGAATATACACATGTTTGTTTTTGATGTGATTTAAAATTTTATCCAGATTTGTCATTGTTTATACTCCACAAAATTCAGTGTTTTCATCTTTCGATGTTATAAAAATCACTGTGACTATTTATTCTTTTCAACTTCAGCTAACTTCATTGCACGAACCTTTAATGGAAGTCCGAATAATGTAATAAATCCGTCAGCATCATGGTGGTCATACAATTCTCCAGTAGTAAAGCTTGCTAAAGATTCGCTGTACAATGAGTATGGAGAAGTGGTACCTGCCTTAATGATGTTCCCTTTGTATAATTTGAATTTAACTTCACCAGTCACATACTGCTGTGTAGATTCCACAAATGCCTGAACTGCTTCGCGAAGTGGGGTAAACCATTTTCCTTCATATACAATCTGTGCAAATTTATTTGCCATATCCTTCTTTGTTTCCATGGTAGCACGGTCAAGAACTAATTCTTCTAACTGGTTGTGAGCTTCCATAAGGATAGTTCCACCTGGAGTTTCGTATACACCACGGGATTTCATACCAACCACACGGTTTTCTACGATGTCCACAATACCGATTCCGTGTTTTCCGCCTAGTGTATTTAATTCTTTGATGATGTCAGAAACCTTCATTTTCTTTCCATTGACAGAAGTAGGAACTCCCTTTTCAAAGGTCATTGTCACGTATTCTCCTTCGTCTGGAGCTTTTTCAGGAGAAACGCCAAGAACTAACAAGTGGTCATAGTTAGGTTCGTTTGCTGGATCTTCCAATTCCAAACCTTCATGGCTGATGTGCCATAAGTTACGGTCACGGCTGTAGCTTGAATCCGCAGAGAAAGGAAGGTCGATGCCATGCTGTCTACAGTAATCAATCTCATCTTCTCTTGACTGCATGGTCCAAATATCAGTCATTCTCCAAGGAGCAATAATCTTAATGTCAGGAGCTAAGGCTTTGATTCCCAATTCAAAACGAATCTGGTCATTTCCTTTACCGGTAGCACCATGGCAGATAGCAACAGCGTTTTCTTTGCGGGCGATTTCTACCAGTCTTTTTGCAATAGCAGGACGAGCCATAGAAGTTCCCAATAAATATTTATTTTCGTAAACAGCACCAGCTTGTACACAAGGAACGATGTAATTGTCAGCGAAATCGTCTACTAAATCTTCAATATATAACTTTGAAGCACCAGATAATTTTGCTCTTTCTTCCAAACCGTCCAATTCTTCGCCTTGTCCACAGTTGATACAGCAGCAGATAACATCATAGTCAAAGTGCTCTTTTAACCAAGGGATGATTGCTGTGGTATCTAACCCACCTGAGTATGCTAAAACTACTTTTTCTTTCATTATAATTACCTCCGTATATGTATTAGGTTACTTTTTCCATATGTAAAAGAAAGTCAACCATAAACAATATACAGCATAATACATGATTATGCAAGCAAAAAAAGGTATTATCCTAAGGTTCTAAGTAACAGTTCAGCCGTAGGCTAAACTGTTACGAAATCGGGCAATGCTTACGCATGAAAAATTGCCCGATTTTTTGTTAAATGCACATTTGTGCACGGTCAGCGCAGTAAATGCGCAGACCTGCCTGAACTGTTACGGTTCTAACATAATTGTTATATTTTAAGTATTGCATAATATTCACATTTGATGTATAATTATGCAAATAATCGTAACAGTTACAAATACAAATAATCCTTATCTTGCTATCCATGGGATGATGTGATACAATTACAGGATATTGTAACCGTTCAGATACAAGGTGAAATTGGGTACTGATAAATGGAAAAAGGAGAATGAAAGATGAAAACAAAAATCTTTATTGATGGTTCCGAAGGAACAACAGGATTACGTATACACGAACGTTTTCAGGGACGTGATGATATTGAATTATTGAAGATATCCTCAGACCTTAGAAAGGATGTGGAGGAAAGACGAAGATTGATTAACGCATCGGACATTACCTTTTTGTGTCTGCCAGATGCGGCAGCAAGGGAATCTGTCAGCTTGGTAGAAAATGAAAATGTGAAAATCATTGATACTTCTACAGCTCATAGAACAGAGCCAGGGTGGGCATATGGATTTCCAGAGTTATCAGAGAAACATAGAGAAGCAATCATCACAGGAAAGAGAATCGCAGTGCCAGGATGTTATGCATCGGGATTTATTTCTCTGGTGTATCCTCTTGTTTCCGGAGGAATCCTGCCAAAAGACTATCCGGTAAGTAGTTTTGCGTTGTCGGGATACAGTGGAGCAGGAAAGAGAACCATTGCTGTCTATGAAAGCGAAGACAGGGCAAGAGAACTTTCTTCTGGAAGAGAGTATGCACTGACACAGCAGCATAAGCATTTAAAGGAAATGCAGAAAATTACAGGGATAGAAAGAACACCATTGTTTTCTCCTATTATAGATGATTACTATAGCGGAATGGTGGTTTCGGTTCCATTGTTCACAGATATGCTTGCAAAGAAAGAAAACGTAGCTTCCCTTTTGTCATACTATCAGGAATTTTATGCTGGAAAGCAGTTTATTCAAGTAAGCACAGCAGAGGATGAAGTGGCCGCCAGCGGATTTATTGCAGGAAACGGCTTGTCCGGTTGGGATGGACTAAAAATATATGTGACAGGAAATGATGACAGAATCGTACTTTCAGCCCAGTTTGACAATTTGGGAAAAGGTGCTTCCGGCGCAGCAATTCAGTGCCTGAATTTAATGCTTGGGTGCCAGGAGGATAAAGGCTTAAATCTATAATATTATACATAGCAAAAGGAAAGTACAATAAATGAAAATTAGAGAGATGACAATAGATGATTATCCACAAGTCCATGATTTATGGATGAAAATTAGTGGATTTGGGATTCGAAGCATTGACGATTCCAGGGAAGGTGTAGAACATTTTTTGAAGCGGAATCCTACCACAAGTGTGGTGGCAGTAGAAAAAGATAAGGTGGTGGGCTGCATTTTATGTGGTCATGATGGAAGACGAGGTTGTCTCTACCACGTCTGTGTAGATGAGGATTACCGCAAGCATGGAATTGGAAAACATATGGTGGAGTATTGCATAAAAGCTCTGAAAAAAGAAGGAGTGAACAAAGTTTCCATTATCGCTTTTACAAAAAATGAAATTGGAAATAAATTCTGGAAGAATTTAGGATGGGAATTCAGAACAGATTTAAATTATTATGATTACACCATCAATGAAGAAAATGTGACTACATTTAATCCATAAATGGCATTACATAACATAACAGGAAGGAAGGATAGTATGGAAATAATCAAAGGTGGAGTAACCGCAGCAAAGGGATTTTTTGCATCCAGCACTGCGGCAGGAATTAAGTATGTTGGAAGAACAGATATGGCTATGATATACAGCAAGGAGCCATGTGTATCTGCCGGAACATTTACAAGTAACGTGGTAAAGGCTGCCTGTGTACAGTGGGATATGGAAATTGTGTCATCGTCAAAACCAATGCATGCTGTTGTGGTTAATTCAGGAATTGCCAATGCCTGCACAGGTAAGGAAGGTTTTGATGCCTGTAAGGCTACTGCAAAGGCAGTGGAGGAAACGCTGGGAGTTCCATATGATTCTGTAGCGGTTGCATCCACCGGAGTGATTGGAATGCAGCTTCCAGTGGAAAAACTGGTAAAGGGTGTAAAGGCAATGAGCGGGAACTTAGATGAAAGCCTTGCGGCAGGAACGGAAAGTTCAAAGGCGATTATGACCACAGACACCATCAACAAGGAGATAGCAGTAACCTTTGAGATTAAGGGAAAGACAGTGACCTTAGGAGGCATGGCAAAGGGGTCAGGAATGATTCATCCCAATATGTGTACCATGCTTGCATTTTTAACCACAGATTTGGCAATTGAAAAAAGTTTGCTGCAGGAAGCGGTAAGTGAGGTTGTAACTGACACCTTCAATATGATTACTGTGGATGGAGATACTTCCACCAATGATTCTTTGATTGCAATGGCAAACGGTCAGGCAGGAAACGATTTGATTACAACTAAGGATGAGAGTTACCATACGTTCAAAGAGGCTTTATTCTTTGTATGTGAATATCTTGCAAAAAAAATGGCTGGTGATGGGGAAGGCGCAACCAAACTTTTTGAAGCCAAGGTGATAAATGCCAAGACAAAGGAAGATGCCCGTACACTTTCCCGTGCCATTGTTGCATCCAATCTGTCCAAAGCAGCCATCTATGGTTGCGACGCCAACTTTGGAAGATTTTTATGTGCTATGGGATATTCCGGAGCACAATTTGACCAAAATGATGTGGAGCTGTTCTTTGAAAGCAAGGCAGGAAAACTTCAGGTATTTAACATGGGAACTCCCATGGATTTTGATGAGGAGTATGCAGTGAAGATTATGAAAGAACAGGAAGTTACCATCCTGGTGGATATGCATGAGGGAAGCGAAGAAGCTACCGCATGGGGGTGTGACCTTACATACGATTATGTAAAAATTAACGCAGATTACCGTTCGTAGGATACTGGAAAGAGAGGAGAACGTCATGGCAGAAATAAACGATTATTTAAAAAAAGCAGAGGTATTGATAGAAGCCTTACCATACATTCAAAGATTTAACCGCAAAGTGATTGTGGTAAAGTATGGCGGAAGCGCTATGATTGATGAAGAGTTAAAGAAAAATGTTATTAAGGATGTGACCTTGTTAAAACTGGTAGGATTTAAACCGATTATTGTCCATGGTGGTGGGAAAGAAATCAGCAAATGGGTGGAAAAATCCGGCAAGGAAGCCAAATTTATCAACGGACTTCGTGTGACAGATGCAGAGACAATGGAAATTGCAGAGATGGTTCTTGGGCGTGTAAACAAGAGTCTGGTTCAGATGATTGAACAGTTAGGAGTAAGAGCGATCGGAATCAGTGGAAAAGATGGCGGACTTTTGACGGTGGATAAGAAGTATTCCAACGGGGAAGACATTGGCTATGTAGGAAATATAAAGAACGTAGATGCCAAGATTTTATGGGATTTGCTGGAAAAAGATTTTCTTCCAGTGATTGCACCTATCGGAATGGATGATAATTTTGAAACTTATAACATCAATGCGGATGATGCAGCCTGTGCCATTGCAGAAGCTATGCAGGCGGAAAAGTTAGCCTTCCTTACAGATGTGGAAGGTGTGATGAGAGATCCAAAGGACAAGAGCACATTAATTTCAGAACTTACTTTAAGTGAGGCAAAGAAGTTGATTCAGGATGGAACTGTTGGCGGCGGTATGTTGCCTAAGTTAAACAACTGTATGGAAGCGATTGATAAAGGGGTATCCCGAGTACATATTTTAGACGGACGTATTCCCCATTGTCTGTTGTTGGAAATCTTTACTAATAAGGGTATTGGAACGGCCATCCTGGGAGATAAGGAGATGAAATTCTACAATGAGTAATGAAAATAAAAGTCAATGCTATATTGACATGTGTGAAGAGAATATTTTAAAGACCTATAACCGTTTTCAGATTGTACTGGAGAAGGGGGATGGGGTGTATTTATACGATGCAGACGACAAGAAGTACCTGGATTTTGCAGCGGGAATTGCCGTTTTTGCTCTGGGATACAATGACAAGGAGTACAACGATGCTCTCAAATCCCAGATTGACAAGGTGATTCATACCTCCAATCTGTTTTATAATATCCCGGCAGCCCAGGCGGCAAAGAAGCTTGTGGAAGTCTCAGGGATGAGCAAGGTATTTTTTACAAATAGTGGTACAGAAGCTATTGAAGGTGCCATGAAAGTGGCAAGAAAATATGCTTACAATAAAGATGGAAGCACAGACCATGAGATAATTGCCATGCATCATTCTTTCCATGGAAGAAGTTTAGGCGCGTTGTCTGTAACCGGAAATGTAAAGTATCAGGAAGCCTTTAAGCCTTTGATTGGTGGAATCAAATTTGCACAGTTTAATGATTTGGAGAGTGTGAAGGCTCAGATTACAGATAAAACCTGTGCTATCATTATGGAAACCGTTCAGGGAGAGGGAGGAATTTATCCTGCAACCCCAGAATTTTTAAAGGGTGTGAAAGCACTTTGTGATGAAAAAGACATTCTGTTGATTCTAGATGAAATTCAGTGTGGCATGGGTAGAACCGGATATCAGTTTGCATGGCAGGAATACGGTGTTATGCCGGATGTTATGACTTGCGCTAAGGCACTGGGATGCGGTGTTCCAGTGGGTGCTTTTGTGTTAGGAGAAAAGGCGGCAAAGAATTCATTGGTGGCTGGAGACCATGGAACTACTTATGGGGGAAATCCATTGGCAACTGCAGCGGTGAATAAAGTATTTGAATTATTTGAAGAAAGAGATATCCTTAACCATGTGAAAAAAGTAAGTAAATATTTAGAAGAAAAGCTGGACGAACTTGTAGCTTCCGTGGATATCTTTACCACTCGTCGTGGTAAAGGCCTGATGCAGGGACTGGTGTGCGCAGAGGGTGTCAATCCGGGAGACATTGTAGCCAAGGCACTGGAGAAGGGATTGATTGTTATCACAGCGGGAAGTAATGTGGTACGTATGGTTCCACCACTTGTTATAGAGGAAAAACATGTGGATGAAATGATAGCTATTATGAAAGAAATAAGTAAATAGTAACTATTCAGTACAGGTGTCAGCATTTACTGCTGACACCGTAAGAAAATGTAGATTTTACAAAAATCGGGCAATTTTTCATGCGTAAGCATTGCCCGATTTACGTAACTGTTCAGTGATTCTGAACAGTTACAGTAAATACATAATTACAGAAAACGGTACTGTTTTCGATAAATCACAATGGAGAATGATATATGAAAGGAAAAAACAGACTTTCCATGCTGGCAGTGGTATTGCTGTTAGTGTTTATGTTCTGGTATGGATTAGAGGCATCCATAACAGAACAAAATCAGAATGTAGCTGGCGGTATTCAAAATGCAGAGATTACTGTGTGGTATTGCGATGAAAGTTTAAAGGACTATGTAGAGAGTGCTGCCCAAAGCTATAGCCAGGCATATCATGCCAAGGTAAATGTGGAGCAAATCTCAGAAGTCAGCTATATTGAGAAGATTAATGAGCAGAGCGTAGGAGAGGAGTTTACTGGACCGGATGTGTATTTAGTCAGCAATGATGAGCTTGAGATGATGGAGTTGGCAGGACTGACTAAGAAAGTAAAGGATAAGAAAAAGCACTATACTACGGAACACTATTGCGATACTGCCCTCCATGCAGTCAGATACAATGGCGCCCAGATTGCGTATCCGGTAAGTTTTGAAACCAGCTTTTTAATCTATAATAAGGAGTACGCAGTTCTGGAAGAACAGGACGAAGAAGGTAATAATTTGACAAGAGAAGTAATTCCAGCCGATTTTGAACAAATCAAGGATTTTTCCGAAAAATGTGAGCTGCAGGAAGGGGTGGAAAATATTTTTCGCTTTGATGTGTCGGATATATTTTATACCTACTTCGTTGTAGGAAACTACCTGCAGTTAGGCGGTCTGGACGGAGATAATGCCGGGGTGGTTGACATTGCAAATCCTCAGGTGAAGGCCTGTCTGGAAGCTTTTCAGGAGATGGCACAGTTTTTTGCAATGGATGTAAAGACCATTAACTATGAAACTGTTATGGAAGAATTTGCACAGGGGAAAACTGTGTATACCATTGGAAAGACAGATGCGCTTAGACGTATTCAGGAACTTGTTAAGGAAAATGGAAAAGAGATTTCGATTGGTGTGGCGTCTCTTCCAAATATTTCGGAGGATTTAAATACCAAGGCATTATCCATTACCACAGTAGCCGTTGTGAATGGTTATACAAGGCAGGAAGAAGCGGCTTCGGATTTTGCGGATTATCTTGCGTACGGTTATGTAGGAAAACTGTATGAGACCACAGGAAAGTACTGTGCAAAACGGGGGGAGAGTAAAGTGGAAAGTTCATTTCATGATGAAATTTACAGCCAGTATGAAAACTCTGTTTCCCTTCCCAAATTAATCAACGCAAGCAACTTCTGGGTGAACATGGAAATTGCATTTTTTAACATCTGGAGTGGAGAGGATGTGACCACACAGATTGAGAAGGTTTCAGACCAGTTGACCCGTCAGCTAAGTAACTAAAAGATATATCTAATTATATTATTATATTACAAAACTTTGTAGAAAAAGAAGAGTTTGTCAAATATTGATTACAACTCTTCTTTTTTTAATGGAAAAATATTAAAATTTTTTACTTTTTTGTTGTAAAAATATGAATTTTTAGATAAAATATAATTATCCATATGCATTTAAGGATATCTGTTCCAAAAGATATCATGAAAAGCAAAATACTAAAATATGTTATTATAGTGATTCTGTTTGTTATATGTGGGGGATACTATTACACCAAGGAAATACTACCTAAGGATTCAAAGGTTCAGGAGGAGGTGGTCTATCAGATGGAAGGTCAGACAGAAGACCAGGCAAAAGATATGACAGACTCGTCCAAGGCAGAGAAACAAAAAATTGTAGTACATATCTGTGGTGCAGTAGTAAATCCCGGGGTGTATGAATTGTCAGAGGATGCCAGAGTATATGAGGCAATCAGGATGGCAGGTGGAATGACAAAGGATGCAGCAGGAGACCAATTAAATCAGGCCCAGGAGCTTGAGGATGGACAACAGTTGTACATTCCATATATTTCTGAGGAAACCGTGATTGTAAAAGAAAAAAATACTGTGGAACAGGGAATCAATATTAACACGGCAACGAAAGAGGAGCTTATGACATTGCCTGGAATTGGAGAATCCAAGGCACAAGCCATTATTGACTATCGGGAACAAAAGGGAGATTTTAACACAATTCAGGAATTGACCAATATTTCCGGCATAAAAAATGGTGTGTATGAAAAAATAAAAGAACTAGTGAGGATTAGGTGAAGAAATGAGTAAGAAAGTATTAGTTGTTGATGATGAAAAGTTAATTGTAAAGGGAATTCGATTCAGTCTGGAGCAGGATGGAATGGAAGTGGACTGTGCATATGATGGGGAGGAAGCGTTAGAGAAAGCAAAGGAAAACGAATATGATATCATACTGTTGGATGTAATGCTTCCAAAGTTCACAGGGTTTGAAGTATGCCAACAGGTGAGAGAATTTTCAAGTGTTCCCATTATCATGCTTACTGCGAAAGGCGATGATATGGATAAGATTCTTGGTCTGGAATATGGTGCGGATGATTACATTACAAAGCCCTTTAATATTTTGGAAGTAAAAGCCAGAATAAAGGCGATTCTGCGTCGTGGTACAGGGAAAGAGGAGGCGAAGCCGGATGAATCCCAGATTACATGTGGAGAGTTGACATTAGATTTAGAGGGAAGAAGACTTCAAATCAGTGGAGAAGAGATTAATCTGACAGCAAAAGAATTTGATGTACTGGAATTACTAGTCACAAATCCAAACAAGGTTTATGGAAGAGAAAAGCTGTTGAGTATGGTATGGGGAGAAGAGTATCCGGGAGATGTGCGAACTGTTGATGTACATATTCGTAGACTCCGTGAAAAGATTGAGGCAAATCCAAGTGAACCAAGGTATGTGCATACAAAATGGGGAGTAGGATATTATTTTCAGGGTTAATCATAAGGAGTGCTAGAAATGAAGGGTTTAGACGAAGTATTTCACAGTCTCAGACTGCGAATCTTTTTTGTGGTACTTCTTGTGGGGATGATACCTGCACTTTGTATCAAAGTAGGAATTATTAAATCGTATGAAGAGTGGGCTATCTCCGCACGGAAAATAGAAATTCAGTCCCAGTGTAACAGTGTGTCCAACCAGTTGCTCAGCGAAAATTATTTATTTCATGGTAATTCAGATAGAATTGATGCAGAGCTAAGTCAGTTGTCTAATATTTATGATGGAAGAATCGTGATTGTGGACAGTGCATTGAAAATAGTTGAGGATACCTATGACACAGATGAGGGAAAAACACTGATTACACCAGAGGTAATTCAGTGTTTTCAAGGACATAACACGGAAAACTATGATGAAAATGCAAGATATTTAGAAATGACCATTCCTATTATCAACAACGTGGAAGGAAATGGCCAGGAAATATGTGGAGTTATGTGTGCGAACGTATCAACAGACAGCATTCATTCCACCATTGAGCAACTTACGTTAAAAGTGGATTTGCTGGTTATGATTTTTGCTGTGATTGTTATTGTGGTTGCAGTAGTATTCTCCAGATCTGTTACCGTACCGTTTAAGAAGATGACAGATTCCATAGCGGAATGGGGAGAAGAAGTAGATGAAAAAACCATTGTAAAGACTATGACAGAGTACTCGGAAACACATCTGATAGCAGAATCCTTCGCCAGACTTCTAGGAAAGATGAAAAGTGTGGATAAGGCAAGGCAGGAATTTGTCTCTAATGTCAGTCATGAATTAAAAACCCCATTGACATCCATGAAAGTATTGGCAGATTCGTTAATTTCTATGGGAGATGCTCCAGCAGAGATGTACCGGGAGTTTATGACGGATATGTCCGAAGAAATAGACAGAGAGAATAAGATTATCAATGACTTGCTGTCACTGGTAAAATTGGATAAGACAGAAGCAAAGCCAGTGATACAGCAGATGTCCATTAATCATGTCATTGAGTTGATTATGAAACGCTTAAAACCAATTGCCCAAAAGAGAAATATTGAGTTGGTATATGAAAGCATTCGTCATGTAACAGCGGATATCGACGAGGTGAAATTCACATTAGCAATTTCCAATCTTGTGGAAAATGCTATAAAATACAATAAGGACAATGGATGGGTGCATGTTATGTTGAATGCAGATCATAAAGATATGTACATCACCATTGAAGACTCAGGCATCGGTATTCCAAATGATTGTATTGATGATATTTTTGAACGATTTTACCGAGTGGATAAATCTCACTCAAGAGAAATTGGCGGTACCGGTCTGGGACTTGCCATTACCAAAAATGCAATATTAATGCACCATGGCACGGTAAAGGTTACCAGTAAGGAAGGGGAAGGAACTACGTTTGTCGTGAGAGTTCCTTTGAACTATATTGAGTAAGGTGGTGCTGGAAAATGAAAAAAATGAGAAATGATAAAAAAACATCAATTTTAAGAAAAATACAGGTCATTATCTGTTGTATTTGTCTGATGGTCGTGGGAACAGGCTGCAATGCAGGGAGTGAATCAGAGATACAGACAGAACTAGAAAAAGGTCAGGTAAATATATATTATTTAAGCAATGCAACCTGTACTCTGGAGAATAGAGTGTATAATATGACCACCACGGATGTGGATTCTATGATTAAGGAGCTATTTAATAAGCTGGTGGAGAAGCCAAATGATATTAGTTTAAAATCAGCTGTTCCAGAGGAAGTGGAATTGTTGAGCTATCGAATAGAAAATAAACTGCTTACCATGTTTTTTTCGGATGAATACTACGCTATGTCATCCATAGATGAGGTGCTTTGTCGGGCAGCCGTGGTGAAGACTCTGATGCAGATTGAAGGAATCAGTGGAATTGAATTTGTAATCAGTAATCAGCCATTGGTAGACAAGGCCGGTTATACGGTGGGACTAATGACAAAAGATACATTTGTGGATAACATGGGTTCTGATATTGATTCCTTCCAAAAAACAGAGTTAAACTTATACTTTAGCAATATGGAAGGAACGGGTCTGGTTCTTGTGAGGAGAACCCTTTCTTATAACACCAATATTTCCATTGAAAAATTGATTGTTGAGCAGTTGTTAAGGGGTGTGGATTCCAAGGATGGGCTGGGAGTGGTGAAATCCGCCTTGCCATCAAATGCCAGACTTTTAAGTTTATATGTAAAAGATAGTGTTTGTTATGTGAATTTTGATGAAAACTTTGTAAATCAAACCACCAATGTGGAGGAAGAAGTGATGATTTACTCTCTGGTAAATTCTTTGACGGAGTTATCCAGTATTACCAAGGTTCAGATATCCGTCAATGGAAATTCAAACAGGGTATTTCGGGAGAAGGTAAATCTCAATACAATGTTTGAACGAAATGAAAAATATATTATACAGTAATCAAAATTATGATTTTATATGCCTCCACAAATGTGGGGGCATAGGATAAAGGGAGGGAATAGATGAAGGAAAGACCAATGTGTATTCTGGCCATTGGCGTCATTCTTATGATTCTACTGACAACCATACAAGGGGTTCTTGCCAATGATGTATTAAATTCGAAAGAAAAGTGGATACCTGATAAATCACATGGAAGTTTCTGTGGTCAGGTAATAAAAAAACAGAAAACAAAAGATAAAATAAATCTGGTGTTAAAAGAACAGCGTAATATCAATATTCTAGTATATATTCAAGAAGATTCATGTCAAATCGGTGACAAAGTAAAAATCCAAGGTATCATTTACAGATTGCAAAATAAGAGAAACAAAGGAATGTTTCATCAGGCATTATATATGAAATCCATTAATATTGATTATACCTGCAAAGGGGAAACAATAGAAGTGATGGAAGAAAATCATTACATAATGAATGATTTTAAAGAGGATCTCTTTCGGCTTCGCATGATATGTTATGAAAAACTATTTCATATTTTTCCAGAAGAAATGGC
This sequence comes from uncultured Lachnospiraceae bacterium, assembly GCA_902767135.1. Classification (GTDB taxonomy): domain Bacteria; phylum Bacillota; class Clostridia; order Lachnospirales; family Lachnospiraceae; genus RUG11237. The sequence goes on from CACXGE010000092.1 coordinate 21,425, forward strand.
AGGCATTTTAGGGGGAATGATTTTAGGAGACAAAGGAGGAATGCAGGAAGAGACAAAGACATTATACCAACAGGCTGGAATATTACATCTTATTAGTATTTCCGGATTGCATATCACATTTTTAGGAATTTCGTTGTATCATTTCATGAGGAAAATATTGGGATATTTAGGTAGTGGATTGGTTACCGCCGGATTCCTGGGAAGTTATCTGTTACTTTGTGGCGGAAGTGTTTCTGCCCTGCGAGCAGTGTTCATGTCAATCATTATGATTACAGGATGGTATCTGGGGCGGACTTATGATTTGCTCAGTGCCATTTCTATGGCTGCAATTGTGATTCTTTTAAAGTACCCCTATCAGTTGTATCAGAGCGGATTCTTATTATCTTTTGGAGCTGTACTAGGCATTTGCCTTGTGTCAAAACAATTGACAGTAACTTTTGTCCATAGAAATGAAAAGGGTCCGGGTTCTAAAATAAAGGAGGCTGTGCTGTCAAATCTGGGGATACAGATGACCACTTGTCCCGTGATCCTGTATTCCTACTTCGAGGTACCGTTGTATGGATTGGTATTAAATCTTATTTTCATACCGTTTATGAGTCTGATTCTTCTGTCAGGAATTTTAGCTATGGTGGTGGGATTTGTCTCGGTGGAAGCAGGGTCCTTTCTGGGAGGAGTAGCAGTGGTATTACTGCAAGGATATGAACTGCTTGCAAAATTTACAATCTCCCTGCCATTTGCAAGGCTTAAGCTGGGACAGCCGGATATTGTGTGTATTGTAATATACTATCTGTGCCTGACGGTCAGTGTTTATGGTCTTCATAAATTAAATCAACGTAAGGAAAAAAGGATAGAGGGTCAGAAGGGAGTGTTGGAGGTAAAGGATGGTTATGATAAGTTAAAAGCAGCATTTGTTTTTTTCTTATGGATAGGCTTTTTCGTTTTGGGATATCATCCTCCCAAAGAGTTAAATGTTACCATGTTAGATGTGGGTCAGGGAGATGCTATAGTGATAGAAAGAAAAAATCGGGTATATCTGGTGGATGGTGGAAGTTCTGATGTGCCGCAAGTGGGAAAGTATAGGATGATCCCGTATCTAAAATCCCAGGGAATTGTTGTGATTGATGGTATCTTTATCTCTCATATGGACAGTGACCATGTTTCGGGAATCAAGGAGTTAGTAGAGGCTGGAGTGAAGGGAGAATTTGTGATAAAAAGAGCATTTCTTCCAAATATAGATAATAAGGATCAAGTATATATGGAAATGGAGGAACAGCTGAAAAAAATAGGGATAGGAATTGTTTATCTAAACAGGGGAATGGATTTTGAAATAGATAACTTAAGATTTAAAATATTACAGCCAAAGCCTGGGGTGTCTTATTCAGACAGAAATGAAGGCTCCTTGGTGTTTGAAATCTCCTATCAAGATTTTTCCATGCTTTTTACCGGGGATGTGGAGGGACAGGGAGAAAAAGAACTATTAGAAACAGGGGCTTTACAGGAAATCGATGTATTAAAGGTGGCACATCATGGTTCGGAATATACTACCTCACAGGAAATGTTGGAAATACTTCGTCCAAAGATTGGACTGATTTCCTGTGGTTTGGACAACAAATATGGACACCCTCATGAAAATCTGCTCCAACGACTGGATGATATCCATAGCCATAAATATATTACTGCTTGCAATGGAGCTATTTCCCTGGACTATTGGAATAACAAATTAAAGGTAAAGTTAATGGTACCGTAAAAATACGGTATCTATTCTGTGATTCTGAACAGATGCCAAATACTTAATAATAGCTTAAGATTTTGTTTGGAATTTATGAAAAAGGAAATATCTACATTGAAAAAGGGAAAAAAAGGTGTTAGAATTGTTAGTTGTCAAAGTGCGCATTCATTTCATGACGAAGGTCACAAGTGTTCTGCGCCAAATCATGAAAATGGAGTAGATGCTTATGAAGGGTCTAAATGAGGATATCAAAACAGGAAATTTAAGACAAATATATCTCTTGTGTGGAGAGGAAGATTACTTAAAAAAGCAATATAAGGAAAAGTTGAGAAATGCCTTTTTGGACGAAGAAGATACCATGAATTACAATTATTTTTCCGGAAAAAATATCTCTTTGGATGAGGTAATTGGCATGGCAGATACTATGCCATTTTTTGCAGAGCGAAGGCTGATTGTAATCCAGGACTCAGGTTTGTTCAAAACTTCCAATGAGTTGGGGGATTATTTAAAAAGACTCCCCTCAACAACCTGTATGGTTTTTGTGGAATCAGAGATAGATAAACGGAATAAGTTATATAAGGCAGTAAAAGATAAGGGACGAATTGTGGAACTTGGCAGACAAAATGCCAATACACTGACTACCTGGGTTCTATCAAAGCTGAAGGCAGAAAAGAAAAATATTACCAAGGATGCCATGGAACTTTTCTTTCTCAGAACCGGAGATGATATGGAGCATATCGAGAAGGAATTGGAGAAGTTAATCTGTTTTTGTATGGAAAAAGATGTTATCGAAAGGCAGGATGTAGAACAGATATGTACGATTACAGTAACCAATAAGATTTTTGATATGGTTACTTACATTGCAGAACATAAAAAGGAAAAGGCATTGGCCTTGTATTATGATTTGTTGTCTCTGAAAGAACCACCTATGAGAATTTTGTTTTTGATTGCAAGACAATTTAATTTATTACTGCAAGTAAAAGAATTGATTTACTTAGGGAAGGGCCAGGCAGAGATTGCAGGGAAAATATCTCTTGCACCATTTATTGCAAAAAAATATATGACTCAGTCCCAAGGATTTTCAACAGAACAGCTAAGAAGTGCCGTAGAAAATTGTGTGGATGTGGAAGAAGCGGTAAAACAGGGAAGAATGAATGATAAAATTGGTGTGGAAATGCTGATTGTAAAATACAGTGAGGATGTAAAAAGAGGATAAGATAATGGAAAGGAACAGATTAAGAGCAAAAGAAGATATTTTGCAGCAGACAGAAGAGCTGATTCAGGCAATTTCTGATGCAGACATACAGCGCTGCAATCAGGCGAGAAAAAAAATTTTGGAAAATGCGGATATTATATTCGCAAAGGAAGAGGATAAACTAAATGCGTATAAAATCGTAGCCGCCTCCTATAGAGGGGCTTATAACCAGGCAGAAGCGTTGCCAGTGGTAAAAAAGATAGTCCGAATTGTCAGAAAAATATATCCCAAAAATTCACCGGAGCAGATAGAGGCCTATGATATGCTGGCGTATACATATTTTGCAGCGGGAAAGTGTGAAAATGCATTAAAAATGGTAGAACAGTTACAGGAATTTTATAGCAGAAAGTATGGAGTTGGAGACAAAAAAACCTTGCGTATGCTTGCACTGCAGGGAAATGTGAACTGGAACATGGGAGAATTTAAGGAAGGTGCTAGTCAGATTGACAAGGCATATACCGTGGCAAGGGAAAACTATGGAGAAAGGGATATGGATACCTTGAATTACAAAAGAGAACTGGCCATGTGTAAGTTGTATTTTGGAAAAATAAAGGAAGCATATGAAGAAATGAATTTAATTTATGAGCGTGCTTTAGAGGAGTATGGTGAAAACCACACGCTGACCCTGAAAGCATCCCAAAATCTTTTGACCATAGGAAAAGAATTGGAATCATCATTTTAAGGAGGCAAAGGAAAATGAAGATATTATCAGTAGTGGTGCCCTGCTACAACTCCCAGGAGTATATGAGAAAAGCAATGGATTCTTTGTTAGTAGGTGGAGATGAGGTGGAAATTATTATCGTGAATGATGGCTCCACAGATAACACTTTGAACATAGCAAAGGAGTATGAAAAAAAGCATCCTAACATTGTAAAGGTGGTTGACCAGAAAAACGGAGGACATGGTGCCGCTGTCAATGCAGGTTTAGAGAATGCAACAGGTCTTTTTTTCAAAGTGGTAGACAGTGATGACTGTGTATCAGAACAGGCATATCACAAAATAGTAAATGTGTTGGAGGAAATCATACGGAAAGGTGACCGGCTGGATATGCTGGTAAGCAATTTTGTCTATGATAAACAGGGGGCAAAGCGTAAGAAGGTTATGCGCTATACCAGTGCTTTGCCGGAAAATCGTATTTTTACCTGGAACGAGGTAAAACATTTTCATAAAGGCCAGTATATTCTCATGCACTCCGTCATTTATCGTACTCAGATTTTGAGGGATTGTGAATTAAAACTTCCAGAACATACATTTTATGTGGATAACATTTTTGTGTTCCAGCCCCTGCCTTACGTGAAGTATATGTATTATCTTAATGTAAATTTTTATCGTTATTACATTGGAAGGGAAGACCAGTCAGTCAATGAGGATGTGATGATTCGTAGAATTGATCAACAGATTAAGGTGAATAAGATTATGATTGATTATATGGATTTGTCAAAACTGCGAGGAAATAGAAAACTTTGCCGCTATATGATTAGTTATTTAGACATCATAATGACAGTTTCTTCCATTATGTTGATAAAATCGGGTACAGATGAGAACTATGAAAAGAAAGTAGAATTGTGGCACTATCTTCACAAACATGACAAAGCATTGTACTGGAAAATCAGGTGTGGAATCTTGGGAAGATATATGAATCTGCCAGGGAAGGGTGGAAGACAAGTGTCGGTTGCCGGATATAAGATTATGCAGAAATTTTTTGGATTTAATTAAAAAAATAAAAAAAAAAGTGCCAACAGGTACTTTTTTTAATTCTGGTTTGGATGACGATAATCCACTTGTTCTTCCTGTTCTTCAGAAACCTGAGATGAGGTAGCAAATAGTTCGTTTTTGTAAACTAGTGGATACATAACACAGCACAGTATAATCGCAGTGATGACATCAAACATGGAGTGCTGTTTTAAAAATACGGTGGACATACAGATGGACAGCATTAGCACAAAGGATACGGCTTGTATTCCCTTGTGTTTTTTTAACGTCTTTGAATGCCTGACTGCCATGTGTGTTCCAATGGAATTGTAAACATGGATACTAGGGAAAAGATTCGTAGCTGTATCTGTCTCGTACAGGGCTTTTACCCACTGGGTAAAAATAGAATTGTCCGTGTATATTACTGGTCTTAAATGGTGGCCATTAGGATAAATTGTTGACACAATTAAAAATATCGTCATTCCCGTAAAAAGGAAAGTGCAGTTTCTTTTAAACTCTGGTACACTTACAAAAAATTCATAAATCACCACCGCTGCAACATACAAAAACCACAAAAAATATGGGATGACAAATACGGAAAGAAATGGTATTTTATCATCAATATCCATATGAACAACATGATAATCCGTTACATTTTTTTCCAGGTATATAAACCAGGGAAGATACAGTAGTGCATAAGAAAACCATATTGCGTGACTGTACTTTTTGCAGAGGTTTTGGAATGATCCTTTCATAAAAGTTCCTCCTTGTATAAATCTAAATTGACTTTCATTAGGGTTTGACTTTATATCTATCCTTTCTCAAACCCGAAAAGGATTATAGCACAGCATTTTTCAAATAACAATCCCGGGAAATGAGAAATAAGAAAATATTAAGAAAAAGATAACGATTTATTCATTTCCCTTAGGAGATGGTGCAGGCGCCAGAAAGCCTTCAAAAATAAAGGAATGGAAGTTCTTTTTTGCCTTTTCATATGCCTTTGGAGAATCAATGGTCCATGCAAAGGCGGAGGCGCGGAACAAATATCGATTCAATAAAAAACTAAGATTTTTGGTATCGTGATAGCAGTAGGCTATAAAATCCGGACGCGCCAGTACATTGGTTAATAAATGTTTTACCAAAAAACACAGAAAGTAATTAGTGTCTGCAGCAGTACGAGTCAGATTTCCGGAAAGTTGTCCACGAACAATATCCGGACGGTGTAGACGGTACCAGAAAAGAGCAAGTGTGTTAAAGGATTCAATACAATATTCTCCCGAATAGTTTTTCAATTCTTGATTTACAATGCGGCAGGTTAAAGTAGAGAGAACTGGAAGCTTGATTTCTATTAACAAGGGAACCCGACCATTTACCAGGCGTAGAACTTCAGAAAATAGGGGGATTTTACAATCGCTGTTTAAGAGGGTCAGCTGACACAACTCACGGTATGTTTTTTCACGCACACTTAAATCAATACCACACATACGGCTTAAGGTATTATCATGGAATACCACCAGCTTGTTGTCCTTGGTCAACTGTACATCCAACTCAATTCCATAACCGGCATCCACTGCCTTCTCAAAGGCTTTCAGGGAATTTTCTGGAGCAGAAGGAGGTAAAAAATGGTTTTTTCCATCTGTTTCACTAGCTGGTATCCTGGTAAATTCATTAGAAAATAACCCCCGGTGGGCATAGTTGACCTGGCAGAATCTGCGGGTCTTTTTTCTTTTTGGAATTCTGGGAAGTATTAACATAAAGTACAGTAAAAGTATGGTGAGGGAAATCATAAGATATAACATAGTTCGCTCCTTTATCTTAGAATTAGTATGTACATAGAGTATCATAGGAAATTGTTAAATTCAATGAAAGTAAATAAAATTTAAAAAAAATTAAAAATATTATAGTATTTTTGTAATAATAATGCTATAATACCGAACGTACAAATGTAAATACATAAAAGTAATTATGGTGATAAAGAATGAACAATAATAATAATTTAAGAGAGAGAATGATACAGTTCGGGAAGAAGTATCCGGCAACCAAGTACCTTGTTATCGTTGCACTGGTTATGGTTGTATTTTTAAGGACGTTGCGTAAAAAAGCAATTGAATTAAAAAACATAAAGTTATGGGATGCTGCTCCTATGATTACATACGAAGTGAGTTTGGATTATGACCATCCCTTTAAGGAATTAGGAATTGATGTGGATGAGGAATATAATTTTGACGAATCACCTCACCATTTTACAAATATTCGAAACATTGAGAGAAACAGTAATCAGGCAAAGGAACAGTTCCAGACAATGAATAAGGTAGCTTTTGTTCCCATGATGCTTACCATTGTGGGAGCAGTGTGTATCATTGCAGTTGCAGGAGATGCAACCTCAGCCCAAGTAGTAAATGCCAGTGTGGCGGAGAGAAATCTTTTGGATGACAACAAGACACAGGATGGTAATACTACAGGGGAACAACAGCCGGTTCAGGTGAAAAGGGAGCAGACTATAGTGGCAACTACGCCGGAGGTTCCAAGAATTTCCAACAGTGAGCTGCCATGGTATCTGATTCTAATCAATGACGATTATGAAGTACCACAAGATTATGAGCCAAAGTTAGTGTATGTGGAGGGGAAACAAGTAGATAAGCGAATTGCTGACAGTTTAAAAGATATGCTTGCAGAGGCAAAGAAAGCAGGGATGAGCTGTAGAATCTGTTCAGCTTATCGCACCCCGGAAAAACAAAAAAGTCTGGTAGACGCAGATGTGAAAAAGTACAAGGCGAAGGGATACAGCGATGAAGAAGCACTAAAATTAACTTACCTGGGGGTATCACCGGTAAATCACAGTGAGCATCAAACCGGGCTGACGGTAGATATTATCAGTACATCTCATCAGGTATTGGATGCTGCACATGCGGATACAAAAGAGGCAAAGTGGTTAAAAGAGCATTGTAAAGAATATGGATTTATTGTAAGATATACGGAAGACAAGGTAAGTATCACTCACCGAAAGGCAGAAAGCTGGCATTTTAGATTTGTAGGTGTGAATGCAGCCAGGTATATTATGGATAATAATATCAGTTTGGAAGAGTATGTAGAAAAGTATGTCAGTGGTGAGATTGAAAAGGAGGAACACGCATATTAGCGTTTTCATAAAAAAAAGAAAGTGGAGGTATTATAGTATGTATTCATTAGACGAAGTAAAGGCAGTAGATTATGAAATTGCAAAAGCAATTGAAGACGAGCAGGCGAGACAGAATAGTCATATCGAGCTGATTGCCTCGGAAAACTGGGTAAGTAAAGCAGTTATGGCTGCAATGGGAAGCCCACTTACCAACAAGTATGCAGAAGGATATCCAGGAAAGCGCTATTATGGTGGTTGTGATTGTGTTGATGTGGTAGAAAATCTTGCCATGGAACGTGCATGTAAATTATTTGGATGTGATTATGCCAATGTACAGCCACATTCCGGGGCTCAGGCAAACTTAGCTGTATTTTTTGCAATGCTTGAACCAGGGGATACCGTAATGGGAATGAATCTTGACCACGGTGGACATTTAACACATGGAAGTCCTGTGAATATCTCAGGAAAGTATTTTAAGATTGTTCCTTACGGTGTAAATGACGAAGGATTTATTGATTATGACAAATTAAGAGAGATTGCATTAGAAGCAAAACCTAAGTTGATTGTGGCAGGTGCAAGCGCATATGCTAGAACCATTGATTTTAAAAAGTTCAGGGAAGTAGCAGACGAAGTAGGAGCATATCTGATGGTGGATATGGCTCATATAGCAGGTTTGGTGGCAGCAGGATTGCATCCATCACCAATTCCTTATGCTGATGTGGTGACAACTACCACTCATAAGACACTGCGTGGACCAAGAGGTGGCTTGATTCTTGCAAATAAAGAAGCAGCAGAGAAATTTAATTTTAACAAAGCGGTATTCCCAGGAATCCAGGGTGGTCCTTTGATGCATGTGATTGCAGGTAAGGCTGTTTGTTTTGAAGAGGCTCTGCAGCCTTCTTTTAAGGAATATCAGCAGCAGGTTGCAAAGAATGCACAGGCTTTATGCAAGGGATTGCAGTCAAGAGGAATCAAAATTGTTTCGGACGGAACAGACAATCATCTTATGTTAGTTGATTTGACACCATTTGATTTAACGGGAAAAGAAATTGAAAAGCTTTTAGATTCTGTAAACATTACATGTAATAAGAATACCATACCAAATGATCCCAAATCTCCGTTTGTAACCAGTGGAATTCGTCTTGGTTCTCCAGCAGTTACATCAAGAGGATTTAAGGAAGAAGATATGGATGTTGTGGCTGAGGCCATTGCGTTAATGATTAAAGATGCAAATCATGCAGATAAGGCAAGAGAACTTGTGAAGTCTCTTACAGATAAATATCCATTGGTTTAATCAAAGGACCCGTTGGGTGATTTTAAACAGATACGAAACTTCCATCTCAAAATTGAGACCACTATAAATGTATTCCATGGAAGACAGGAAAACAAGTAAAGGCAGGGAATCCTGCCTTTTGTTTCGCCTAAAAGTATTATAATGAAAAATAAAAAATCCTAAAAAAGAGGAGTGCCCCAAAACCCTTCGGTTCTGAGGCAATTATGAAAAAAATTTATCTATGCGTGTAATGAAACACTACTGCAACGCATCTTTAAGTCTTGCTCAGTATAACAATAAGATATGAACAAACTATGAATAATGAATGAAAATAGTGTAAATATTACTAAAAAGTATTTTGGTTTATTCTGAAAAATAAACTATTATGCACAAAAAACACTCGCACCTTTGATATAAAATAAAAAATTTTGACACGGGGATGAAGGTCATATTGGATATTGCTTATCTTGAAGTAGTACAACGTTTCGGGAATAATCGGTAACCGTTCAGCCTATGGCTGAATGGTTATAATATTCGTCTTTAAAACAGTAATTTTGGTTGACGAAAAAGAAAAAATATGTAAAATTAAAATTATAAAAGATTTAGAATAAATTATAAAAAAGAAAAGGAAGGAAAATTATGTCGGAAAATCAGAAAACATATGTTGTAGGACACAAGAATCCGGATACTGATTCTATTTGTTCTGCAATTTGTTATGCAGAATTAAAGAAAAGAATTACAGGAGAGAACTATCAGGCAAGACGTGCTGGAAATGTGAATGAAGAAACACAGTATGTGCTTGATTATTTCAAAGTGGATGCTCCAGAATTCTTAGAGAATGTATACACACAGGTGTCAGACATCCAAATTATGAAGTTAAATGGTGTTGCATCTAATATTTCCATGAAAAAGGCATACACCTTGATGAAAAGCGAGAGTGTTACCACACTTCCTGTTACAGACTCTAATGGGTTATTAGAAGGAATTATCACCATGGGAGACATTGCAAAGTCCTACATGGCAGTTTACGACAACAATACCTTGTCAGAGGCTCGTACCCAGTATAGAAATATTATTGATACCATTGATGGAAAAATGTTAGCAGGAAATGAGCATGCGTTTTTCATGAATGGTAAAGTAGTGGTTGCATTGGCAACATCGGAAATTTTAGGTTCCCACATTAGAGAGGATGATTTGGTAATCGTAGAAGACAGTCTTGAGGCAATGGAATGCGCACTGAAGCATCGCGCAAGTTGTATTATCGTTTGCGAGGGCGCTGAGGTTCCGGAAGAGGTGATTGAGAGAGCAGAAAAGAACAGTTGTGTGATCATCTCTACCTCCCATGATACATTTACAGTTGCCAGATTGGTAAATCAGAGTGTTCCAATCAAACGTTTTATGAAGAAGGATGATATTATCTCCTTTAGTTTAGATGAGGCAGTTGCAGAGGTAAAGGCTACCATCAATAAATACAGACATAGAGATTTTCCAATCATCGATGAAAATGGGAAATATGTTGGTATGATTAACCGTGCCAGCTTATTAAAGGCAGATCATAAAAAAGTAATCTTAGTGGACCACAATGAGTCAGCACAGGCTGTGGATGGACTTAAGGATGCAGAGATTATGGAAATACTGGATCACCACAAAATTGGTGATATTGCTACCGATGCGCCGATTTACTTTAGAAATCAGCCAGTAGGCTGTACTGCTACCATTGTTTATCAGATGTACAAAGAAAATGAGCAGATGGTAACAAGGGAAATTGCAGGTATGTTGGCATCCGCCATTATTTCAGATACCCTAATGTTCCGTTCTCCAACCTGTACCCCAGTTGATAAAAGCAGCTGCTTGGAATTGGCTGAAGTTGCAGGAATTAACGTGGAAGAATACGCTATGGCTATGTTCAAAGCGGGAAGTAATTTATCTGGAAAGACTCCAGAGGAAATTTTCTTCCAGGACTTTAAAAAGTTTAACGCAGGCAACGTAAGCTTTGGAGTAGGTCAGATAAGTTCTATGGCAAGCGATGAATTGTTCGAGATTGCAGAACGACTGAAACCATATATGGAACAGGCAAGGGAAGAACAGGGCGTGGACATGATTTTCTTTATGTTAACAGATATTTTAGAAGAGTCTACAAACCTTATTTACTCAGGTGAAAATGCATCCGCATTGGTTGAAAAGGCATATCATGTGCCATGTGAAGAGGGAGAATACTACAAACTTGCCGGAGTAGTATCTAGAAAGAAACAAATCATCCCTTCTTTCATGTCAGTGTTACAGTAATATGAAGCAGGAATGGAAACCAGGTAATATGCTATATCCTCTTCCGGCGGTAATGGTAAGCGTATCGGATCGGGAAGGAAGAGGTAATATTATTACCGTAGCCTGGGCAGGGACAATCTGCACCAATCCTCCAATGTTGTCCATTTCCGTTCGACCGGAGCGATATTCCTACCATATGCTGGTGGAGACCAAGGAATTTGTGGTAAATCTTACCACAGAACAGCTGTGTTTTGCCACAGACTATTGTGGAGTTCGTTCAGGACGAGATGTGGACAAGTTTAAGGAGATGAAGCTTACAAAGGAGAAGGCGAGTAAGGTGAAGGCACCCATGATTAAAGAAAGTCCGGTGAACATTGAATGTCGGGTTCGAAAGATTGAGGAATTGGGAAGTCATCATATGTTTATTGCAGATGTAGTGGCGGTTCATGCCGATGAAGCTTATCTGGATGAAAAAAATAAATTTGACTTGTCTTTGGCAAAACCGTTGGTCTATTCTCATGGAGAATATTATTCCATGGGTAAGAGGCTTGGAAAGTTCGGGTATAGTGTGTGCAGGAAAAAAAGTATGTCCCCCAAAATTGCAAAAAGTAATGATAAAAAAACAAAAATAAAAACAAAAAATAAAAAATAAAAATATTTGAAAACTAGAAAAAGATATGTAAAGTGTATAGACTTTGCATATCTTTTTTATTTTGGGAAATCATAACAGTGGCAGAACGATGGGATGGAAGGAAAGGGAATGGATGGAAGATATCATTTATTTGAAGTTAAACAGGGATATTAAAACGAAAGAAGAGAGAATCAATGTAGGAAAACTGGCCAGCATTACAGGAAGCAATCATGTGGTTTTGGCAAAGGTAAAGAGTCTGACGGTCTGTTATCTTCGGTGTGACATTCAGAAAAGGGAGATCGTCTCAGTTGCCAAGGTGATAGAGGTGATTTTAAAGGAATATCCCAAACTCCAGATTCAGTCCATTGGGGAGATGGAATGTATCGTGGAATATGTGGGAGACAAGAAAAAAAATAAGGTAATCGACGGGCTAAAAATTGCTTTTGTATCAGCTATTTCATTTTTCGGTGCAGGATTTGCCATTATGACCTTTAATGAGGATGTTTCAGTGGGAAAAGTATTTGAGAGTATATATTATCAGGTATACCAAGTCCCTAAGGAAGGGTTTGGGATGCTGGAATTCACCTATTCCATTGGATTGGCAGCAGGAATCATTATCTTTTACAATCACATTGGGAAGAGAAGGATAACGAAGGACCCAACGCCAATAGAAGTGCAGATGCGGGTGTATGAAAATGAGGTAAATAACGCATTGATAGAAACTGCCCAGAGAAAAGGTGAGCTGTATGATGTGGATTAGGCATTTGGTTATTATTGTCACGGGACTGAGTGCAGGTCTTATGGTGGCTGGTGGGATGTTTACTGCTTTATTTACCGTGGGGCTTCTTCCTAGATTTGCGGGAAAAACCAGGACGGGAACTCATGTGAAAACATACGAAAATGCTGTGATTTTGGGAAGTATCTTTTGGAATGAGGTGAGTCTGTATCATATTCCTCTGCCCTTTGGCATTGTAGTTACCAGTCTGTTTGGTTTTTTTGCTGGGATATTTGTAGGCTGTCTGGCTCTTGCTATTGCAGAGATGCTCAACGGAATTCCCATTTTTGCAAGAAGAATTAATTTTAAACGCGGTCTGGGAATTGCAGTTTTATGTTTGGCGTTGGGAAAAGCCATTGGAAATGCAATTTATTTTTGGTATCAATAGATTATTCGATAGGTAAAGAAAGGAAGGATAGGATGAATCAACAACAAAAAGAAACTTACAATGATTATGTGGAGCAGATTACTCCAAAGCCTGAGTTGGGAATTCATATGTTAAAGGCTTTTGTCACAGGGGGAATCATCTGTACCATTGGTCAGGTGATTTTAAATGTGTGTGAAAATCTTGGATTAGATAAAGATACTTCGGGGTGTTGGAGTTCGTTAATTTTAGTGCTGCTCAGCGTAATTCTTACCGGATGTAATCTCTTTGCAAAAATTGTCGATTTTGGCGGCGCAGGAGCACTGGTTCCTATTACAGGGTTTGCTAATTCTGTGGCAGCCCCAGCCATAGAATTTCAGGCAGAGGGAGATGTTTTTGGTGTGGGGTGCAGAATCTTTCAGATTGCAGGTCCTGTGATTCTATATGGAATTTTTACCAGCAGTATGTTGGGGCTGGTGTATTGGCTGCTAACTTTACAGGCTTAAAACATGGTAACAGTACACAGTCATGTGTACTGTTGTTACTGTACAGACGCAAGCTTAACACTTGCTGTTAAGCTATGCGCCAAGAATGATATTGTGCGAAATTTCAGCCCCATGCATCGT
>CACXGE010000093.1 GCA_902767135.1 uncultured Lachnospiraceae bacterium
AATCGGGCAATGCTTACGCATGCAAAATTGCCCGATTTTTGTTAAATACACATTTTCGTACGGTCAGCGCAGTAAATGCGCAGACCTGCCTGAACTGTTACATGTGTCTTACCGTTTCCTGCCTGTTCCTGCCTGTGGGGTTGACAAAGGAAAGAGAAACAGTTATACTTTGAATGCAAAATAATTTGATAATCAAATAAAAAACAGAACACAAGAAAGTGGAAAGGATAATTTAAATAAAATGACAGTAAAAATAATTGGTACAGGTCGAGGGATTCCAGAAAATATAGTTTCAAATGATGATTTGGCGAAAATTATGGATACATCGGATGAATGGATACACTCTAGAACAGGGATACATAACAGACATATGGTGAAGGAGGAGGGAACGACCGCTCTGGCAGTAACTGCATCAAAGAATGCAATGAAAAAAGCGGGAATATCTCCGGAAGAAATTGATTTGATTATTGTAGGAACCGTATCTGGGGATATGTGTTTTCCCAGCACGGCGTGTCAGGTTCAGGCTGCTATTGGGGCGGTAAATGCAGTAGCCTATGACATTAGCGCAGGTTGTTCCGGATTTATCTTTGCATTAAATGCAGCTTATGGCTATATTATGTCAGGCATGGCAAAATGTGCTTTGATTATTGGTGCAGAAACCTTGTCTAAAATGGTAGACTGGAACGACAGAAGTACTTGTGTATTGTTTGGAGACGGGGCGGGAGCTGCCATTGTCAAGGGAGTTGAGTCTGAAGGGGGCGTGCTGGCGGTGGCACAGCATTCGGATGGCGCAGGAGGAGATGTGTTAACCGGAAAGAACAGAAATGTGAGAAATCCTCTGATTGACAATAAAGAAGAAGTATTCTATTTGGAGATGGAGGGACAGGAAGTATTTAAATTTGCTGTGAAGATGGTGCCAAAGTGTATCCAGGAGGTGCTGGAGAAAGCAGGTAAAACTTTAGACGAAGTAGATTTGTTTGTGCTTCATCAGGCAAACTGCAGAATTATAGAGTCTGTCTCTAAAAGATTAAAGGTTCCAATGGAAAAATTCCCGATGAACATTGAGAATTTTGGAAATACATCGGCGGCAAGTATTCCAATTCTATTGGATGAATTAAATGAGTCAGGAAAAATAAAAGAAGGAGATACCATAGTATTCTCCGGTTTTGGAGCGGGACTGACCTGGGGGGCAACCTTGGTACAATGGTAATTTGTTCTTTCGTGAAAAGAAAAAAGTAAATATAAGAATAAAAACTTTCCTTTTGGAAATGCTATGTGAAGTAATAAGAATTCCACAGCTTTTTGAAAGGAAGTTTTTTTATGGAGATTTTAGAAGAATCTATACGTGACAATATACAAGAAAATATCACCTATTTCAATAACATATTGAATCAAAAAAACAATTTTGATATCGTGTTTCGCCAATTGAAAATTGGAGGAAAGAAAGTAGGATTGTTTTTTGTAGATGGTTTTCTACAGGATGATATTATGCAGAAATTGATACAGTTTTTCTACTCTATAAGAGAGGAAGACATGCCAAAAACACCGGAGGATATGGCATGGGAGTATATCCCGTATGGAGAAGTATCTCTGGGCAGTCAATGGAAAGATATATTATATCAGTTATTATCGGGAATTTCAGTAATGTTTGTGGAGGGATATGATAAGTGTATCTTTATTGACTGTAGAACCTATCCGGCAAGGAATGTAAATGAGCCGGAAAAAGATAAAGTGCTAAGGGGCTCTAAGGATGGTTTTGTAGAAACGTTAGTGTTTAACACAGCCTTAATTCGAAGAAGAATACGCACACCGGAATTTATTGTGAAAATGAAAAACGTTGGGCGAAGTTCCAAAACAGATATTGCCATATGTTATATGGAAAACCGTGTAGATCGGAAATTGCTGGATAAAATTGAAAAAAGATTGGATGAAATCCAGGTGGATGCCCTTACTTTGAATCAGGAAAGCCTCATTGAATGTTTGTATCCCTATAGTTGGTATAATCCTTTTCCGAAATTTAAATATTCGGAACGTCCTGATACTGCAGCGGCACAGATATTAGAGGGAAATATTGTGATTTTAGTCGATAATTCGCCATCTTGTATCATCCTGCCGGACTCGGTATTTGATATTATGGAGGAGGCAGATGATTTCTATTTTCCGCCAATTACAGGAACATATCTGAGGATGTGTAGATATATGATAGGAATTGTAACTTTGATTTGGACACCTCTTTTCTTATTGTTTGTACATCATCCAGACTGGCTTCCTTCCGTTTTTGAATTTACTGTAATAAAAGATGATGTGAATATCCCTGTGATATTTCAGTTTTTACTTCTGGAAATTGCTATTGATGGACTAAAGTTGGCAGCGGTTAATACTCCAAGTATGTTGAGTACACCTTTGAGTATCGTAGCCGCGTTGGCGTTGGGAGAGTATTCGGTAAATTCAGGATGGTTTAACGAAGAATGTGTTTTGTATATGGCATTTGTGGCAGTAGCAAATTATACACAACAAAATTATGAACTGGGTTATGCTTTGAAATTCTTGCGCATTATTTTACTAATATTAACTGGTATATTCGATATTTATGGATTTCTAGTAGGAATTGTGCTAATATTAGTAATGCTTGTAAGTAATAAAACCATTTCGGGGAAAGGATATTTTTATCCATTGATACCATTTAACTTCAAAGCATTGATTGGAAGAATGAAGCGCAAGCGTATTGGATATGAAATACATCAAGAATAGGTAGTAGGAGTATGAAATGAAAAAGAAAATCGTTTTGCTCATGTTCTCCTTTGTAGTTCTGGGAATGACAGCTTGTGGAGAGAACAAGACTCAGACGGAAAAAGAAACTCTGGTGGAGGGGGTACCTTCCCCAGAGGAAAGTGAAGAGAATCATGGGTACTATATCGGCGGACTGGATTTGTCTGTGGAGGAAGAACCAACCATTGAGAATCCGGTGATTGAAAATGAATACGTTGTAATTGGTGACTACACCAGGTTAATTATCGAAAAAATAAAGGTAGAGGAGCCTACACAAGAGGAGATTCAAAAGGAATTTGACGCTTATATGGGAATCTATCCAAAGGAAGAAGAAATCACAGATGAGTTTGTTGCAGAGAATACAGAGTACCCATCAATTCAAGCCTATAAGGATGCTATCAGAAAGCAGCTACAGTCAGCATATGAGGCACAGGCAGAATCGGTAAGAGAAAATGAAATGTGGAAGAAATTACAGGAAATTGTGGCGGTAAAAAAGTATGAGGAAGATGTGGTAAAAGACTATGTACTAGAATACATAAATTCCATGGAGGAGCAGATATCCCAAACATACAAGATGACATTAAATGCTTTTTTGAAACAGCAGAAAATATCAAAAAAAGAGTTTCGAGTCCAGGCGCAGACCATGGCCAAATCCCAGGATAAACAGAAATTATGTTTGGAAGCAATTCAAAAACAGGAAGGTCTTGAAACAACAGAAGATGTAATTGATTTTTTAAAGGAACACATAGTAGAGGAGTAAAGATGGATACTAGCATACAAACAGAATCAAAAAAAAGAAAATTCAGGGGATATACAGCAAATGGGTTGAAAATCCTTGCAATGATAACCATGTTCATCGACCATATTGCTGCGGGACTGCTGTGGGTTTATATGGAAAAGAATCATTTGTGCTACGGCGGATGGCAAAACTTTTATATGACATTGCGGTACATCGGCAGGGTGGCTTTTCCAATTTATTGTTTTTTTATTGTAGAGGGATTTGAGAGAACTTCTAATCTGAAAAAATATTTTTTTAGATTGTTGTTATTTGGTATGATTTCAGAGGTGCCTTTTGATTATGGATTGTTTGGTAAATGGTATCTTTCCTATCAAAATGTTTATTTTACGCTGCTGCTTGGACTCCTGGGCCTGACCATTTATCGATATTTAGAAAAGAGAGTAAAAAATTACATAGTTCAAATCATTGCCTATGGCGTTGTGGCTTTGGCAATGGGGGGGATCGCAGAATTGCTGCACACAGATTATGGCGATATAGGGGTTTGGATTATCTGTCTTTTGTATATTTTCCGAAAGGACAGAAAAAAACAGTGTATCGCAGGGGCGATTTCATTTATGTGGGAGTTGACAGCTCCAATTTCTTTCCTGTTCCTATATCATTATAATGGAGAGAAAGGAAAGAAAATTCCCAAATATTTGTTTTATGCATTTTATCCGGTGCATCTGGCAGTCATCGCAGTGCTGAGAATGCTTCTTTAAAAAATACATATCTGTTCAGGGCTGCTGAACAGATACATAAATGAGGCAGAAACGTAATGGATGTTTTTACGTAACAGTTCAGCTTATGGCTGAACTGTTACGTTTCTGCCTTTTATTTTGTTGGTTATTGTTGACAGTCAAAAGCTGGATTGATTGCATAGAAGTTCTTTTCATCCAGTTTATCTTGAACGATACGTAAGGCTTCACCGAAGCGCTGGAAGTGAACAATTTCACGCTGGCGAAGAAAACGGATAGGGTCTGCTACATCGTGGTCTTTTACCAGGCGAAGTATATTATCATAGGTGGAACGTGCTTTTTGTTCAGCGGCTAAGTCCTCTACCAGATCAGTGATGGGATCTCCTTTACACTGAAATTCACATGCATTGAAAGGGATTCCACCCGCTGCCTGTGGCCAGACACCAGTGGTGTGGTCTATATAATATTTATCAAAACCGGATTCTACAATTTCAGCGGGAGATAAATTTCTGGTTAATTGGAACACAATGGTTCCTACCATTTCTAAGTGCCCAAGTTCCTCGGTACCTATGTCCGTCAAGGTTCCCATTACCTGGCGGTAAGGCATGGAATAACGCTGGGAGAGATAGCGCATGGAGGCAGCTAATTCGCCATCCGGACCACCGAATTACGCTAAGATATAACGTTGAAGAATCCAGTAAAATCAAGGGTTTGCTCCCGACAGAGATGTCGGGAGCATCTTAAGAAGTGTAAAAAGTAATATCCACAGATTCATTTTCCTTGTCGAAGGTAATATCTTTTACAACAGAGCGGAGGACAGAAGCTTTGTGCTCTAAGTCTGCATCGGACTTTAGTACAGTACAAACATTGTGACATTGTTCCAGGAAAGCTTGGCGCTTCTCTAAAGAATCCTCAGCAGGAGTCTGCTCAAACATCATCCGTTCAATCCGTTCCCGTTCTTCTTGCAAAGTTCTTTTGTTTTCTTTGTATTCCTCCAAAGTATCAATTTCATTCAAGTAAGCATCTTTGATTCGTTTTTCCTTCTTGGAAAGGGCTTTCAGTTGCTTTTTATATTCTTCCATATTGGAAGTAAGCTCCTTTTTGGGAAGAATAGTATAATTCAAGTTATCTATTGTTAGATTTTCAAAAACGCCAAAAACAATTTGTTCCATCTTAAACACATTGATATAACAAGACTGTTTGTGCTGGCCTTTTGAATATTTATAACACTGGAATCCACCATTTTTTCCGGCTGGCTGATAATATGTCATGTTTGAGCCGCAGATTCCGCATTTTAATACACCGCAAAGCCAATGCTTGGTAAATCCTACCCCTTTACGTTTAGAAGGCTTAAATTCGCTTTCTATGCGTTTCTGAACGGCATTAAAAGTTTCATCTGATATAATCGGCTCGTGTTTTCCATCTGCAATAATAATCTCATCCTCTGGATTTTCCGTGTAAGCACTATGGGTCGCACGGTTCCAGCGGACCTTTCCGGTGTAGAAAGGATTCTTCAAGATATAGCGGATGGTGCGAAGCTCAAAAGGATTCCCACGCTTCGTTACATAGCCCTTTATATTCAAATTCCTTGCTATGGTAGAATAGTCCATACCATCTAAATAGCTGTCAAATACATAACGAATGATAACGGCTTCGTCTTGGTTAATCTGCGGGATTCCTCCAGGGGAATAGTCGTATCCAATTGGAGCATAACTCTGGTATCCGCCACGGAGTGCCTTTTCCGTCATGCCACGTTTCACTTCTGTTGCAAGGTTGACAGAATAGAACTCGTCGAACCATTCAATGATTCGCTCGATTAAACCTCCAAAAGGACCCTCAATTATTGGTTCGGATATGCTTACAACGGATACGTTATACTTGGCCAGGAGAGACTTATACACAATGCTTTCCTCCTGGTTCCTTGCAAATCTGGAGAACTTCCACACAAGGATAGCGTCAAATTCTTTATTCTTTGCGCAGGCAATCATTTTCTGAAAGCTGGGACGTTTTTCAGCGTTTCGTCCAGAAATACCATTTTCAAGATAAATGTGGGCTGGCTCCACATCATAATTATTCTTTTTTGCATACTCCAAAAGAAGCCTTTTCTGTGCATCCGGGGAAAGTTCTTCCTGTTTACTTGTGCTTACTCTTATATAGAGAGCAGCGGTATTTAAGTTACTCATATAATCACCTTCTTAAGTCTATTAAAAAAGTGTATAAAAAATACACCTATTGCAAGAACAGGTGCTTGATGATATAATTGAGCTTGCGAGGAACAATTATATAGACACCGTTCTGTATAGTTACGTTTTTGCTCCGGGTGTTGGTAGCGCCTGGGGCATTTTAAATTTATGGTTGAAATAATTTAGCATATTATATTGTCGATGTATACCGTTTTGTTGGTGTCAACAAAATGGTAGTTCCTGGGTGAAATTACACCCAGGTTATTGTTATTTGTTCCTAAGACTTAAAGTCTCGTAATATTCTCTGGCAACAGGTACCTTTGTGAACACTGCAGTGTTGTTAAACTCTTTCTTAACCACATCTTCAATTTCATCAATTGAAACTTTAAAAAATTCTTTTCTTTGATTTACTAAATTGACACGCTGATTTTGGAAGTGTTTGTGCAATGCATTTTCCAAGGCAGGAGCATCGTCAGAGAATATCATCGCATGCACATCAAATTCAAATGGTACGGATGCACTGCTAAGTTCTTTGACACGGTCCATGGGCTCAAGTCTACGAGTCATACCAATTTTGTACACATCATCGCCGAAAGAACCGATGTTTGAAATGATATACACATATCCAGCTTTTGCGTTTGCTTCACGATCCAGGACAGTTTCCTTTTCGGCTTCTAATTGTCTCAAACGTTCTTCCAATTCTTTGATTTTGTCTATATACAATTGCTTTTCTGAAGAATCGTTGGAATTTTGCATATATTGCATCAAACGGTTAATTTCATTATTGTGCTGAGCCTGATCCTTTTCGATTTTTGCCTTTTGACGTTCAATTTCTCTTCTGACCTTTTCTTCCTCAGCCATCTGCTCCTTGATAGCACGCTGAATTTCTGCCTCCTGTTCCTTTTTTAATTCAAATGTATAAACAAGATTCAGCTCATCTAATTTAAGCTTAAGAATCTCCTGATTGAGTTGCACGCCATCAACTGCAAATATTTTATTTAGTGTTTCGAAAGATTTTGCAATCTTTTCACGAATAGAATCGATTTTCTTTGTTTTCAGTGATAAAAACGCATTGTCACATTCTGCATTAAAGCAGCGGAGTATTTGCTTACAGTTATCATTTATTACTTTCTTCGTGTCATGAGAAGTTATAATGAATGCATCGTCAGCCTTAATAAATGCTTTTTCTCTGTTTTTTAACATGGTTAACTGGTTCTTGCATTCCTCTGATGACAATCCGTCATAGTCAGAGAAACGATAGTGAGCGCAAATTCCGTTTAATTCTAAATTGGAAATATCGTTTTTTAGTTTTGCGATTTCTTCATCAAGAGCACGTATTTCATTGTTTCTGCTAAAAATTACTGCTTCTTTGCGTTCAATTTCATTCTCGATAGAAGAACATTTGTTATTCAATTCATTAATGCGGTCGTCTATTGTGGTAATTATACCAAGTCGTTCCCGTTGCTTCTTATCATCAAGATACTGCATTACAAGCAGAACAACCCCAATAAATAGCGGAAAACAAAAGATCCACAACGCAAACATAAGACCAATAAACCAAGTTTCCAAATACCATTTTTCTCTCTTCATACCTTTTTACCTTCCTTTTTTTAAAAATTTATACTAAGAACCATAAAAGATTCATAGTTTCCCTCTAAGCTCCACAACCTTCCCAATTATTTTGACTGGTTTTTCCAAAATTTCCTCATTGGTAAACATCATTGGTTCATATTTTCCGTTCAACGAAATCAATCCAATTCCACTGGCATATTTTACCAATCTCTTACAGGTTGCATCCGAACCGTTCACCATTGCAATCACAATATCTCCGCTTTCAGCATCGTCCTGCTGACGCACAATGATGATATCACCTTCGAACATACGCGGCTCCATGCTGTCTCCATGTATTTTCAAACCAAAGAAGTCGCCTGTTTTTGCCAAATCCTCTGGTATTTCCTCTGTTCCAATAATATCTTCTATAGCTTCTATTGGAACACCTGCAGCTACTCTGCCTAACACTTTTATTGTGACACCTTTTACGGTTGGTTTACCAATTAAATGTGTTTTATCATCGAGCAAGTCAGATTTTCCTATTTTAAAGTAGTCGGCTATTCTTTGGATTTTACCAGTGCTAGGAAGTATCTTGCCTACACACCAAGTATTGAAAGTAGTTGCGCTATATCCCAATGCTTTAGCTACTTCTTTTTGTTGCAAACCACTTTGAGATATATAATAATTCAAATTCTTTGAAAAAATTCTTTTTTGTTCCTCGTCTGTCATAAACAAACCTCCCTTCTTAATATGTATTATAAGACAAAATAGGATTATTTTCAATGAAAATTATAATTTTTTAGGATTTTATATTGACAATCCTAAAAAATAGGATTACAATAAAATCAAGAAAGAAAGGAGTGATAACGGAAATGCAACTCATGGAAAAGCCGAAGATAAATTTGGCGGCTGTAAGGACAAATGCAAATATGAACCAGAGAGAATGGGCGAAAGCATTAGATGTAGAAGTATCGACTATTACAAACTGGGAGAAAGGGAGGTCGGAACCAAACGCAAGCCAGTTAAGAAAAATGAGTGAGATGTCCGGAATACCAATGGACTTCATTTTTATACCAGAGCAGTCCTAAAATATAGGATTGCAAAGCAAGAATAATTAGCAATTACAGCAGCGGAAAGGGGAGCGAAGACCTATGAAAAAAGTGGACTGGATGCTAGCAGAGAACAATCGAATCTTGGATGAAATGAAGCACAGAACAGAAGTGGAAAACAAAGCTTTTGAGCTGATGGCTCAGGGAAAGTTCGATGAAGCAAGGGAGCTGGTGGAAACACTGGACGATTCTTTGCTTGAGTTAAGGGAGTGGCCAGGAGAGAAAGAAAAAGCAGATGATGAAGTGGTAAAGGAATTAGATAAAACAATTGTTTACGTTTGTAGAGAAATTAGAGAAGCAGAATATATACCAGTAGAATATACATATTTATTGGAGGCTCTTGCCTCTCTAGTAGAGACAAGAGCGAAATTAACTGCAAAAGAACAAACAAATAATGCAGTAGAAGAAATTAGTCTTCGCATTGCAGAACTTCTGAAAGAACGGATTCGAGCAATTGGCGACTGAACTCTAAACTTTCAATCAATGCAAAACTTGAAAGCTGCGAAGGAGTAGGATTATCGTTGCCTTCGCTGTATTTGAGCAAAAGTTCTTTCATGACATCAGGGTTAGCAATAGCACTGAGCTGAGCCTCGTAACAAGCGTTGACAATTTCAGTAAGTTCGCTTTTAGTCATAAAAATATCTCCTTTCTATACATACTAGGACATGGCAGTGTCCTGTAGGTACATTATAAGACTGGAGAAGAAAATTGACAACAAAATACAGGGCACCGGAAGCCATGCGGGGAACCTCCAAAAATGTTTCTTATGCACTAATAAATACTCCCCCAAAATTACAATTTGTTTTGATTATGACATACATACGCCCGCATGGCGTCCAGTGCCCTGTATACAGACAAACTATTCCTACATAGATTGTAGAAAGAACAGACGAAAGGAGGAATCCATATGGCAGAAATGATGTCAGCGGGATACAAGGTGCGTATCTTTGTGGATGAAAGACAGGAGGATGGAACGGAGAAAAGGAGACAGCTCCATTCCTATGAAGAACTCAGGGCGCTCGCACCAAAGCTAAACGCCCAGGCAATGGCAGCCATTGGAGCTGTGCCAGTAACAAAAGAAACAGTGTAGTTGCACCGGTGCAACGGAAAGGAAATTATGGAAAAAATATTAGAAATACTAGAAAAGGTATGCGGAAAACCAATCTATAGAGCAATATGCCTAGACGAATCAGGGAGGGAAGTTGTAAGGCCAGTATACAAACTTCCGGAAAGGATGGTAATCCGGAAGAAATGAAAAAGAAAATAGCAATGTTGATACTTGCAGCGGTGGTGGCGCTGGAAGCAGCGCTTATCATTACGGCATTGAGGACCGATGCCCAGACAAAGAATACAAAAGAAATCACATTCCAGCCACTTCCAGAGGATATGGATATAAAACTCCAGGAGAAGGTATTTACGATATGCAAAGAAGAAGGCGTAAGTTTTCCGCTGGTAATGGCAATTATCAAGAACGAAAGCAATTTCGCTCCGGATACTATTGGAGAAGATGGAGATTCCGGATTAATGCAGGTAGTGCCAAAGTGGCACGAAAAGCGAATAGAGAAAATGGGAATTACAGACATTATGGAGCCAATACAGAATGTGCGGGTTGGAGTTAATTATCTGGCAGAATGCCTAAAAAATCATCCTGGCAACACAACAATTGCACTTATAGCTTACAACATGGGCGAAGAAAGAGCCAGGGAACTGGAAGCACAGGGAGTATATGAAAGTGAATACTCCACAGAAATTGAAGAAACTATGGACATGTACAACGAATGGATGGAGGAATATGAAGAACAGTAGACCGAGGAAACCCACAAGGGAAGAAAAGAAAATCATGAGCAATAACGGACTGATTGCAAATAATTGGCTGGTGGTAGATGATCCAGAGCTGGAAAGCTACCTAAAGATTGTGAGCAAAAGTTCCAACAAACAGAGAATTATCGATAGATACAGAAAGGCTGTCTCTGCACCAACCAAAGCAAAGAGACAGCCAAAAAATAAGTAACTAAAAATGATTACAGATATATTGTACTAGAGGTGGAAGAAAAGTGCAACAAAAATGTGATAAGGAAATCGAAATAGCGAAAAAAGAAGCGACAAGCTTTGCGGGATTGGTACCGCCAGACAATGCAAAGTACATTGGAAGCGAAAGAACAAAAAATGATTCATACGATTATTTTAAAACACAAGATGGAAGGTACTTCTATCAGTCTGATAGCACAAGACTGCTGGAGGAGAAATACCAGATAAAACAAAAAGAAAAAAGAAGAGTAGCAAGATAGCTGCTCTTCTCTTTCCATGAAGACAAAAACCACTTTTATTATATCACTTCATGGGGAAAAGAACAATGAAATTTTGGTAATTTTTTCGAAAATAGAGCTTTGAAAATCGTTGATTTTAAAAGCTTTTAGGCTTGATTAAGATATTAAAGTTAAGACCATGAGGTGTACAGATAGATGATAGAGAGAGTGGAATACTATTGCGGGGAGGATGTTATTCAGACAGAGTACAGATACCCGCTTAGGTGGGGGGCTCCTGGAAAGAGCAGAGAGAAAAAAAGAGAACTGACCCCGGAGGAAATGGAGAAGGTAAATCAAAGGAACAGAGAGAAGAAATTACAGAGGCTAATATTAACCAACTTCAAGCCGGGACATGGCTGGCACTGCATCTTAAAATACAGACAGGAAGACAGACCGGATACCTGGGAACTTGGAAAGAAACAGTTAAGCGATTTTAAAAAAAAGATAAGAAAAATACTAAAGAAAGCGGGAATGACATTTCGCTGGATTTCTGTAACAGAACGAGGGAAAAAGGGACAGGCACTTCACCATCACATGATCATTGAAGATATCGTGGAAAATGGAATAAACATGGTGAAGTTGTTTAAAGAGCACTGGAAGCTCGGGAGTTGCGCATTCATAGACCTGTACGAGGATGGAGAATATGAGAATCTGGCAGAGTACATTGTGAAAAAAGAAACGAAAGAAGGAAAGGGATGCAGCTATTCCCGCTCCAGAGGGAATTTGAAAGAACCAAAAGTAAGGAAAAAGAGATTAAGAAGAAAGCGCTGGCCGGAAGAGCCGAAGCCACGCAAAGGATTCTATATCGTAAAAGAAAGCGTGTATAACGGAGAAAATCCAGTCACAGGGTATCCGTACCAATACTACACGCAAAGGAGGATAGCAAGATGCCAGAGGTGAGACTATACATAGCAACAAACTACAAAAGCCCGGCACAAAGAAAAGGAAAAACAAAGTATATTTTAGAATTCATCCTTCCATCCGGAGAACCGGTAACAAGAGAGGAATTTATAGAGCATGGAGGAACATTGCAGGAGGCTGTACTAGACACGATTTTAATAGCATTAAAGAGACTAAAAAAACGGGTAAATATCACGATTTTTTTGAACAAATGTGCTGTCCTGAATGCTTGGCAAAATGGATGGGTGGAAATGTGGAGATGGAATGATTACAAATCCAAGAAGGGAACAACAATCAAAGACGCAGAAAAGTATAAACAAATTGTGGACAACATTGTGGAAAACGGGCACCAGATGCGAATGGAAGAAGGTCTGGGAGAATATGAGCTGTACCTGAAGTCGGAAATGGAGGAAAAATGAGAAAGATTATTATAGTTTGCGACAGATGCAAGAAAGAAATTGAGAAAATATATCAAATAAACGTGGAAAATGTAGATGCAGACGGATTTGTACAAATAAATGCAGCGGATAAATTTGGAATTAACGGAAAAGATTTATGCGAGAAATGCGTGGAAGAGATTGCAGAATTCGTAAAAGTTGCACCGGTGCAAAAAAATGATGAAAAACGTGATAAAGACACGTTTTCTCGGACGCAAGAGACAAAAAAAGAGGTAAAAACGGTAATAGAAGAAACTCCTTCAAAAAACAAAGACGAAAAGCCGGAAAAAGCTGATAAAGACACAGAGCGAGAGGATTTCAAAAAGATAATCGAAGAGGTCTCTGGAGTAAAGGCCGCAGGAAGGAAGAGAATTGACAAAGAAAAAGCAGTGAAAATGAGACAAAACGGAAAGACAAACAGTGAGATTGCAGAAGTAATGGGAGTGACGCCGGGCTCAGTATCAATGCTGTTTAGCAGAATGATGGAAGTATAGAAATGTACTAAAGTGGAAGAAAAGTGCACAGAAAGGAGAAAATGATATGTACGAAAAATTTGGAGAACTAGATAGCGCAGAAGAAATAAACAGATGTGCAGCGGCACAGAAACAGGAAGGTGATGTACAAGCTCTGATTAGCTTGGCAAAAGAGAATGGATTGGATGAAGAAGACGCAAAGGATTATGCAGAAGGGTTAATGGATGAATTATGCAATCCGTTGACTGCGGCACTAGGAAAGTTAGAGATAGAGTGCGCAGAGTACAAAATAAAAGGTGTTTTGCTGGATTGGGTAAATGAACTAAAGCAAATGGCTATGGAATCCGAGGAATTTGCTATTGCCATTCGCAGAAAAGGAAAAGGGTTGGATGGATATATTGCAAAGACAGCTGATAGAGGATACAAGGAACGTTGCATTGTGGACAGTAGGATTGTGAATAAGACAACGATTAGGGGAGCAATAGGAAATAATGAATTTTCCATCGGGATTCCGGACAGGAAGACAAGAAGGGAATTGGCAGAAGAGTATTATCTAGGGAAAGAAGGTGCAAAATGATTGCGTATAAGGGGTTTACAAAGGATTTATGGTCAAGGCTTGGAGATGACAAGGAAGAAAACTGCAGATTCGTGATTGGAGAGACAAAGAAAGTATCGGAAAGCAAAACAGCAAGGAGTGGATTTCATTGTTGCGAGAATCCGTTCTCATGCCTGGGATATTATGATTTAGATGGTCAGAACAGATTCTTCAAAGTAGAGGCAGCGGGCGATATCGATGAGGATGAGAGTGAAAGGATTGCATGCACAAAGATAACATTACTGGAAGAACTAGATACACTAAAGTTTGCCGTAGAAGGAATGAGATACATAATATTGCACCAGGACAGGGACGGATGGAAAAAATCGTATAGGAATGTGGTTGTGAATGCGGATGAAGCAGAGACAAAAGAAGGAATAGCCATAGCAAGGGGAAGGAATCCGATGGTAAAAGGAAGAGAAGGATGTGTGCTGGGGGCACTTCGAGAGAACGAAAACGGAGAAATTGTTAATGCTACGATTGTAAAGGTAAAGCGGGAAGAATCAGGGAAGTGGTTTCGAATAGGAAAAACAGGAAAGCTGGAGGTTGTTAAATGAAGAAAAAACTTGTAGAAAGCGTAGCACCAATTAAAACGAGAAAAAAGGGATGGCAGGTGACGGTTCAGGAAATAAAAGAAATAATGGTTTTTAATATCTATGAGAATAAAATACTAAAGGCGAGACACTGCATAAACATAATAACTCACGATTTTGCAACGTTACGAGGGAATACTTGGGAGAACACAGACATACGGACAGCCATGGGGGTACCGGGATGTCAATACGAGGCAGAAAGAAGATTCAACATAAGAGCAGAAGATGTGAAAAAAATAAAAGAAGTGTTCCCGGAAAAAAGAATATGGAATAACAATGCTTTCAGGAGAATCGTAAAAACAGAGTGGGATGTAAGAAGTGAGCGAAGGTATAAAGCAGAACAAAGCAGAGGGAAAAGAATAAAAGAACTTATGAGTAAGGTGCCAGCAGTACAGGTGGGAATAGAAACATGGATAGATAATATTCTTACCGATGGCGAAGACTGGTGCCTAAAAAACGAAGACACAGGGTATTTTAAATGTTCGGCATGTGGAAGTGAAACAGAAAAAGAAAAGTTGAGAACGGAGAAAGGAGACAAGCCTAAGGACCGAGACATGATAACCTGCCCAAACTGCAGAAAGAGCATAAGATATCTAAGCAGAAAAAGAAAAGTGCAGGTGAAAGGGCATTTTTGTGTAATGCAAAAGATAGATAAAGAGTATTCCGTGGCCAGACATTTTGTTGCTGATATAGGGTTTGATGGAACTGGAGCAAGAAAATACATAAGCATTGGAGAAGAAATAAGACTGATGTTGCCAAAAACAAAGAGTCCGGTGAGAGCGCGAAAAGACATTTACTACGAACAATTTTCTGGGTATGAAAGAACGGGGTCAGGAGACATAGACAATGGGACGTTTGACAACAAAGGAAATCCGGCAAATAAGAGATTACACAAAGAATATCTGTATGAAGGAGCAGAAGAAGCATTGAGGGGAACTGCATATGAGAAATGGGGAAGACTGTTTGAGCAGATGGCGGGGGAAAGGATAAAACTGGATTATAACGCAATGATGTGCGGATACAAGGATGATAGATTTTATGGAATGATAGAGATGCTTTATAGAGGACGTTTTTGGAAACTTTTAAGTGAAGAAAGTGAAAAGGTAGGATTTTATAATGGCGGATATTATTCAGGGAATCTGAATATTGATGGAAGATGTGCAGAGGAAGTATTAGATATCGCAGATAAACAAAAAATAAACCGTTTGAGAGAACATAACGGTGGGGGAATTATGCTGGAATGGCTTGCATGGAGCGACAGACACAGTATAAAAATATCAGAAAAAGCACTAATTTGGCTAGAAAAAAACAACATAAACAGGAGAGAACTGCAATGGGGAGTACTTAGAATGAGTCCGGAAAAGATTATGAACTACATAGAACGACAAAAGAAAGAGCAATACAAAGGGATGACAATAAAAGAAGTCATAAACCAGTATGAAGATTATATGACAATGTGCAACAAACTTGGAAAGGATACCACAGATGAGATGGTATATCGGCCAAGAGAGCTAAAAAGACGGCATGATGAAGCGGTGAAAGAGCTGGAATCGCGTGCAGCGGAAATACAGGCAGAAGAATATTCAGAAAAATTCGGTGAGGCTGAAAAAGTTCTGCAGATCATACAGAAAAAATTCAATTACACAGGAGAGAAATTTTTTATAAAAGTTCCGGAAAAGATTGTAGATATTGTGAAAGAAGGAAATTACCTGCATCATTGCGCAGGGGCAACAGACCGGTATTTTGACAGAATAAAACAGAATGAAACATATATCTGCTTTCTGAGAAAAGTAGAAGAGCCGGACACACCGTTTTACACAATAGAGGTGGAGCCGGGAGGAACCATACGACAGCGCAGAGGGATGTATGACGAAGAACCGGAGATTGATGCTGTAAAACCGTTTTTAAAAGAATGGCAAAGGGAAATAAGAAAGAGAATGTCAAAGATGGACCATGAGCTGGCAGCGGTATCCGCAGAAAAGAGAGAGGCAAATTTAGCAGAACTGAGAGAAAAGAACAATACCAAGGTACTTAATGGGCTAACGGAAGACTTTATGGAGGCGATTTAATGGAAGAATTACAAACAACAGGAACATACGAAGAATTTAAAGAAACACTGCACACAGAGCTGCAGAAGAACGTAGACAGCTTTATAAAGATAGGATATCTGTTAAAGCTGGCAAGAGACACAGATATTTTATACAAATCCGGTTACAAAAGCGTAACGGAATTTGCGGCAGCGGAATATGGCTTAACAAAGGATGTTGTAAGCCGCTATATTGCAATAAATGATAAGTATTCCGAGGGTGGTTATTCAGAACACCTTCGGACAGAATATAAAGATTTCGGGGTAGCGAAGTTAGCAGAAATGCTTACACTGCCGGCAGAAATAGTAGAAAGTATTCCTGTGGAGACGACAAAAAGGGAAATTCAGGAAATAAAAAGGGAAATACAGGAAGAAGAAAGAATAACGGATATTGAAGTTGCACTGGAGCAACCTCAGAAAACGGAGATACCGCTAGAAACATTAGCAGAAAAAGCAATATATCAGCAGCTAAAAGACAATGAAAGCGATTTCAACGGATTATATGAAGCAACAAGGATAGAATTGACTCCAGAAGCAATACTGGACGTCATGGCGCCCACAGGGGTAACTACAATACTTCCAAGAGTGCCAAAACTTGGAAAAGTAATGATATCGGTAAGGGGACTGGATGAAAATATTGATTTTATTAACACAAGAACGATGGAAAAAGAAAGTATTGACTGGACCAGGATGGTAGAAATCGTAAATAAGATATTTTACGATACGGCAGCGGTACCGGATCCTGCAAAGGCAAGAGAAATTATATTTGGAGAAGTTGCACCGGTGCAACCAAACACGAGGGAGGAAAAGAACGAAAATGCTGATAACTACTCTAATTCCAAGACACAAGAGGATGAAAAGGAAGAAAAAAGGGTAATAGAAGAAACACATACAAAAAAAGAGAAAGAAAAGTCCAAAAAATGTGATAAACACTCTAATTCAAAGCCACAGGAAAAAGTGGAAAAAGTAGAAGGAGAAATCGTGGACGAAATCCCAGGGCAGGCAGTGATTGGAGACTATAAAGAAGCTATGCCGGATGGGGTGAAAAGTAATTATGAAAAATACATGGAGAAAAAAGAAAAAATTGCGGAGATGGCAAAGGAAATCATGAGCGATGTAGAAGAAGACAACTATGCAAAGTTAAAGTGGGACGCAAAGAAGTTAGCAAAAACCATGGAGGAAATCTACCATGGCGAGTAAACAGGCAAGAGCACATGAGTTCTCACAAAAAGAACGGGACAAGATCATTAAAAGAGACAAAGGACAGTGCATCTTCTGCAGGGCAGGATACAGGATGGAAGGAACAGAATACGGATATATGCTCAAATCCATCATGCACTACATCCCAAGGTCGAAAGGAGGACTGGGGATAGAACAAAATGGCGCCATCGGTTGCCAGTACCACCATGAGCTTATGGATAATGGAAACAAAGGATGCAGGGAAGAGATGCTCGAGATGTTTAAAGCTTACTTAAGCGGATATTACAGCTTTTGGAAGGAAGAAGACTTAATATACAACAAATGGAGGTAGAGAAATGTTTATTAACCAGAACATCATGAAAAAATTATTAAAAACAGCATACGAAACAACAGGGATAAAAATGCAGAAGACCATCGAAGGAATCGCAGTGATAGATGCAAATATGTTCAAAATGGAGATTCCGGAAGAGTATATGAACAACAAAACAAAAGCGGCAATCATAGAACTGTGCGGAGAACTTCCACAGCACCAAGCAAAAATTTACAGCAAATACGCAACGGAAGAAACAGGAGAAATCATATTTGAGAACATAGCAGAACAATGGAGTAAAAGCACAGAAGAATATGAGGAGACACATTTGCAAGTAGACACATCGGACGGAACATTAAGAGTATTACAGTGCCACGACGGAAGCAAGTTATTTATAGCATCCAGCATAGCGGCAATGATAGACAACACAAAAGTGGAGGTAAAATCGGAAGAAACACTCACAGGAGATGGGAGAAGAGTAGAAAACTATGTAATTTGGTGCAACAACACAATGGCACTAAAAGCAAGAGTAAGAGGACCATTGTGGTCTGGAGAACACAGAATGTTACAAAAGATTGGAAGGACAGATTTGAAATGGGAATTTGAGTGAAATACAGAAAAGAAACATAAATAAATACAAAAAATACGGACTAAACAATGTATACGAAAAAATATATACATGCGTTATATGCCAAAAGAGCACAAGCATAGAAGAAAGCTTTTCGGATGCAGGGAAAAACTTGATATGCAACAGTTGCAGGAAAGAAAGATTTAAAAGTATAGACGAGATGTTCAAATGGATTTATACGCACAAGGAAGGAGAAGCAGATGAATAAAGTTATTTTGATGGGAAGATTAACAAGAGATCCGGAGATAAGATATAGCCAAACGTCAGAACCGGTGGCAATCGCAAGGTATACGTTGGCGGTGGATAGGAGGTTTAAAAGAGAAGGAGAACAAACAGCAGATTTTATTAGCTGCATTGCATTTGGAAAGGCAGCGGAGTTTGCAGAAAAGTATTTGCACAAAGGAACAAAGATAGTGGTTTCCGGACGCATCCAGACAGGAAGTTACACAAACAAAGAAGGCCAGAAAGTGTATACCACAGACGTGGTTATCGAAGAACAGGAATTTGCAGAGAGCAAGTCAGCGGGCCAGGAAGATAGAGAAGAGAGAGACAGACAAGCCATGCAGGCAGCGGGATACACGGATGCAGGAGACGGATTTATGAATATACCGGAAGGAGTAGACGACATATTGCCGTTTGAATAAGAGTATGAAGGAAGCAGGAGAACAGATTAAAAAGAGATTAAGAGAACATCCGAACGGATACGTCCATGGAAAAAAAGTAATAGACGTCGAAGACGCCATGGACATTGTGGATGACATCCTGGCAGCGGAACAGGACACGAGACTGAAAAGAATAGCACATTACTACGGATACAAAGAACAAGCAAGCCAGCTTGTTGAAGAAATGGCAGAGCTTACACAAGCATTAAATAAATTCAGACGGAAACGGAAAGAGTATATGAAAACAAAATCCAATCCGGTGCAAGGGACAATAGAGGATGTAATAGGGAATCTGATAGAAGAATTGGCAGACGTAAGCATATGCTTAAAACAAGTGGTTTACTTGCTAAATGCAAAGAAAGACGCAGAAGACATAAGAGAAGAAAAGATTAAAAGACAACTAGAGAGGATGGAACATGATAAAGATATGTGAATGTTGCAAAAAGCAATTTGAAACAGATACAAA
Source organism: uncultured Lachnospiraceae bacterium (assembly GCA_902767135.1). Taxonomy (GTDB): domain Bacteria; phylum Bacillota; class Clostridia; order Lachnospirales; family Lachnospiraceae; genus RUG11237. The sequence goes on from CACXGE010000093.1 coordinate 19,742, forward strand.
AAGAACGATATATTGCTCCAAAAAATGCTGTCAGGACGCATACAGAGAAAGAAGGTACACAGAGAAAGAAAAAATATAAAACAATGCGTAATATGCGGAGAATTTTTCGAAGCAGACAGGGAAACAGCAGTATGCTGCAGTGATCATTGCAGGGCAATCAGAAAGAAATTAAGAGAACAAGCAAAAACGCCAAAAAGAAAAACAACAAACACACAAAAATTAGTAGAAGACGCAAAAAAAGCTAGGGAAGCTGGTCTAACGTACGGACAGTGGCAGGCAAGACAGTACACAGAGAGGGAGAGAACATGAGATTAACATTTAAGAATCCAGAAGGAACATGGGGCATGATAAATGGCTTTGATATGAAAAAAGTACCCACAGGGCTATATGGAGCTCTGTGGAAATTAAAAGAATACGAAGAGCTGGGAGAACCGTTTGAGATTTACCAAGGCAAACTAGAGCTAGAAGACTACAAAACGCTTGGATTAAGTCCGGAAGAACTGAGACGCGTAGATGCACTATATTTAAAAAAGTGCATCGAGGTAAATATTCTAAAACAACAAAAACAAGAGAAAACCACCGCAGACCACATTCGAAACATGAGTGACCAGGAGCTGGCAGAATTCCTAATCGGCGTGGAATACGAAACGCAGAGAGGCGGATTGTGGATGGACAAAGAAAGATGTTTGGAATGGATACAGTCAGAAGTGGAGGAATCATAGATAAAGGATGGAAGCAGAGAAAAATATAAGAGAAATCATAAAAACGATTGAATATATTTCCGGGACATATTCTCCATATCAGGTATTTTATGACTGGGTGCATATCATGGCGTTAGGTATACAAAATAATCTGTACATGATACATGATAAATTGTGGCAGGAGAGAGAAAAAGAGTACATGGAATTGATGAAAAAGTATGGAGAGAAAGAGAGAAAGGAAATTGTAAAGATGTTTTCACTACTTACAATGGCAATGGAATACAGATTAAGTGATTATCTGGGAGAAGTTTACATGAAAAGTGGGTGTGGAAATAAGAGCACAGGACAATTTTTTACACCGTACCACCTATCAAAGGCAACAGCAAATATAGGGATTCCAAAAGAAATAAACATATTAAAGTTAAATGAACCTAGCACAGGAGGCGGTGGGATGATCATTGCAGTAGCAGACATTCTAAAAGAACGTGGAGTAAATTACCAGAGGAAAATGAAAGTAGTAGCACAAGATTTAGACTGGTTGGCGGCGTATATGTCATACGTTCAATTCAGCATAATAGGGATAGATGCTATCGTGGTGCAGGGTAACACGTTAGAGAAACAGTATGCGGAAGGATACGACAGAAAAAGGATATTCAGAACACCTGTGAATATGGGGGTGATAATTTGATAGAAAACGATTTGAAGCAAGATTTGATTAATGAAATATTGTATGGAATGACAGGAATAGATGAGAAGCAACAGGAACATTTGAAAATGATACTGTATATGAAAATGGAAAAGTACAATATTTCTTTAAAAAGTACAGAAGTAGCAATATATGAAGGGGACATTAACGAAATACTATTCAAAAAATTTCTTATTGCAAAAAAGGTGAGTGGTTGCACGGATAGGACCATTGAATTTTATACAAAAACATTAAACAGCGTATTTTTGGTGATAGGGAAGAGCTGTATGGAAGTAACAAGTGATGACATACGTCTGTATATGGCAACAAGAAAGATAAAAGATAACGTTACAGCAACAACGATAAATAATGAATTCAGAGTAATCGGTTCATTTTACACGTACTTGCAGAAAGAGGAAATTTTATTGAAAAATCCAATTTCAAAGGTAACAACGATGAAAGCACCAAAAAAGAAAAAGAAATCATTTACGGAAATTGAAATTGAAAAAATGAGAGATGTATTGAAGAACGAGAGGGAGAAGGCAATATTCGAAGTACTGCTATCCAGCGGAGCGAGAGTGAGTGAACTTGTGAATATAAAACTGGAAGAGATAACAGGAAACAAAGCAATTGTACATGGAAAAGGACAAAAAGATAGAATTGTGTACCTAAACGCAAAAGCGCAACTTGCTCTGGAAAAATATCTTGAAAAACGAGAAGACAAGAGTGAGTATCTGTTTCCGGCAGGATTATATAATAGTGGGCAAGGAAAAGCGAAAACACATTTGTGGTGGACGGACAAGAAAAACGTAAATGAAGATAAGTCAATAGACAAAGGAAGTATAGAATCTCTAATAAGAACAAGGGGGAGAGCGGTTGGCGTAACAGCGTATCCTCATAAATTCAGAAGGACATGCGCAACGTTTGCTCTAAGGAGTGGGATGCCAATAGAACAGGTGTCAAAAATGCTGGGACATGAAAGCATAGAGACAACACAAATATATCTGGATATGAAAGAGAAGGATTTGGAAATTGCACATGAAAAGTATGTTAGATAGGAGAAAATCAGATGAACGATAGATATTTATACCGTGCAAAGCGAGTTGATAACGGAGAATGGGTTATTGGAAATTTGCTTTTGGATATAGAAAAAGAAAAACCATTTGAAACATTCAGAATATATCCAGTAGATTACGTTGATATATGTAGGATTGTAGACCCATCCACCATCTGCCAGTGCACAGGACTTAAGGACAAGAACGGCAAGCTGATTTGGGAGAATGATATTATGGTGGATCATCTTGACGATAGTTTTCCGGAAGATGCGACATATGCAAGAGTCATGTGGGATAATAACGGATTCTGTACGAAAGAGCAAGGAAGTGAGGACATTTTGCCACTTGATAAATTCGACCAAGAATACTTTGAAGTATGCGGAAATCTGTTTGACAACCCGGAGCTGTTGGAGGTGAGAGAATGTTAGTACCGGCAATTTTATATAAAGAAGAAATCATTAAAGGTATGCAAAAGTATTTCTATACTGATGATATGATGTTTGAAACTGGTTGTATGGATAATTGGACTCCGAATATAACTGAATGTCCTGAAGGTAGCCAATTTCAATATGCCATTGTAGGCAACAATGAAAAACTAATTGGTTATCTTGCATATGCAGTTGATTGGTATGCGAGTAAAGCATATAACTTCGGATTATTTTCATTCGACAGAGGAAATCCTTTGGTTGGTAAAGATGTATTTAACAAACTCGAAGAACTTATAAATACATTACATAGAGTTGAATGGAGAGCTGTTGACGGTAATCCTGCTTGTAGAGGATATGATAGATTTATTAAACGATATAATGGCAATAAGCATATCTTGAAAGATTGTATTAAGGACAAAAATGGTAATTATCATGATGATATTATTTATGAGATTGTGAAAGGCGGTGGAGTGATAGAGGATGTGTGCGAGTGGAAATCTGCACACAATGGAGAATTTATTAAAAATCCACATACAAATAGATTATGCAGCAATGAACCGAGTATGAAGAATGTGTACTGTAATACATGCGGTAAAAAGATAAAGGCGGTGGAGTAGATGACAAATGAAGATAAAAAGATATTCTATGCTCTCTTGATGATGGTAATGCTACAGAGGGCGAAGAGGAATCTGAAATAAACGGAAAGTTGCACCGGTGCAACACATATTGAACAATGGTAGAGACGGGAGGAACAAAAGGTGACATTTGACGAAGCAAGCCAGATTTACTATATAAACGTAGAGATTAAAGCAATAAGGCTAGAGCTGGCAAAACTAAAAGAAGAAAGACGATACTACAAGCCAAACATAATATCAGATATGCCGCGCGGTGGCAGAGGATACGATCCGCAAGACGAATACCTGGCAAGAGAGCAAGAACTTGAGGATATGTTAAATTACGCACTCAGAAAGCTACAGTACGAAAGAAGAAGAATAGAGGAGTTTCTGAATACAGTAGATGATGCAGAGACAAGACTAATCATAAGACTTCGCTGTGTGAACAACATGAAGTGGGAAGAGATTGGTGAGGAAATAAACACTGACAGAAGGACAGCAAGCAGAAAGTTTTATAAATTTTTTGGAAAAAAATAAAAGTTGCCCACAATGCCCACGGCATCCGTGGTATAGTGTATGATGAAAGAAGTGTAAAGGTAACAGGTGCCAGTACACTTCTTTTGTTTTAATCATAATTTTCAACTTTCCTCACGGCCGGACAGCGGGGCCTTGATTGTACGGCCAAAAATTGTAAAACGTAAAATTTGATACGAAAATCATTTGTGAAGTGCTAAGACAGAGGTGGTGACGTTGGCAAGAGGACCAAATGAAAAGTTAGAAGAAGCTTACAAATTATATAAAGCAGGAATGAAATTAATAGATATTGCCAATAAACTGGATCTTCCTCCTGGTACGGTACGCAGATGGAAATCCACGTATAAATGGGATGGAGAAAACCAAAGCGAACGTTCGGAAAAGAAAAGCGAACACTCGGAAAAGGAAATCAAAATAAAAGCCATTGCGAAGGAAGTTGACGAAGTAATAGAGAATACGGATTTGACAGACAAGCAAAGGCTTTTTTGTATTTATTACGTTCGATGCTTTAATGCAACAAAAGCTTATCAAAAGGCATATGAATGTGGTTATACAACGGCTGTCACAAATGGTCCCGCATTACTCAGAAATGCTCGGATAAAAGAAATGATACTGCAGTTGAAGCGGGAACGTCTAAACAGGGAGTTCCTAAGCGAAGAAGATATCTTTCAAAAATATATGGACATAGCTTTTGCAGATATAACGGATTATCTGGAATTTGGAACAGAAGAAGTCCCAGTCATGGCCATGTATGGACCGGTAAAAGTAAAAGATGAAGAAACCGGAGAGGAGAAGCAGCTAACAAAGATTGTGAATGTAGTGCGCTTCAAAGAAAGTTGCAATATAGATGGGACAATATTATCCGAGGTGAAACAAGGGAAAGATGGTGCAAGCATAAAGCTGTCTGACCGGATGAAGGCTTTACAGTGGCTTTCAGAGCATATGGACCTTGCCACAGAGAAACAAAAAGCAGAAATTGCTGTTTTGCAAGCAAAGGTACAGGCACCGGAAGCAGAAACGGAAGACGATGGATTCTTGGAAGCTCTGAATGGTTCTGCAAGAGAGGATTGGTCGGATGAAGAAGATTAAACAGTATTTTCACTTCAAGCCATTCTCCAAAAAGCAAAGAAAGGTACTGAACTGGTGGTGCAAGGATTCTCCAGTAAAAGATAAGGATGGAATCATAGCGGATGGAGCAATCCGTTCGGGAAAGACGGTTTCTATGTCTTTATCCTATGTCCTGTGGGCAATGTCTACATTTAACGGTCAGAATTTTGGCATGTGCGGAAAGACCATAGGGTCCTTCCGGAGAAACGTGCTGTTCTGGCTAAAACTAATGCTTAAAAGCAGAGGATATTCGGTTGTAGACCATCGGGCAGATAACTTGGTCATTGTCACCAGAGGCGAAGTGACCAATTATTTTTATATCTTTGGTGGAAAAGATGAACGCTCCCAGGATTTAATACAGGGTATTACCCTGGCTGGAGTGTTTTTTGATGAAGTTGCGCTGATGCCGGAAAGCTTTGTTAATCAGGCAACAGGACGATGCTCTGTAGACGGTTCAAAATATTGGTTTAACTGTAATCCGGATGGACCGTACCACTGGTTTAAAAGGAACTGGATAGATAAGAAAAAAGAAAAAAATCTAATCTATCTACACTTTACAATGGATGATAACTTAAGTTTATCTGAAAAGATAAAAGAACGTTATCGCAATATGTACAGTGGTGTGTTCTTCAAAAGATACATCTTAGGCCTCTGGGCTATGGCAGAAGGTATAATCTATGATATGTTCGATGAAGCCAGGCATGTGATTAGACAATTTGACAATATTGTAAAACACAATTACTTTGTATCATGCGATTACGGTACCCAAAATGCAACGGTGTTTCTTCTTTGGTGCAAGGACACGTCCGGAAAATGGGTGTGTATCAAAGAATACTACTACAGTGGAAGGAATGAAGGAAAACAAAAGACAGACACAGAGTATGCAGATGATTTAGAAAAATGGCTGGAAGGTATAGAGCCGGAGAAAATTATAATAGATCCTTCTGCAGCCTCTTTCATAGCAGAGCTGAAAAAAAGAGGGTACAGAATAAAAAAAGCAAAAAATGATGTTCTGGATGGAATACGTTATGTTGCTTCACTTTTAAATGAAAATAAGATAATGATACATGAGTCATGCAAGAACACAATTATAGAGTTTTCATCTTACATCTGGGATGAAAAGGCATCAGAGCATGGAGAAGATAAACCAGTAAAGCAATTTGACCATTGCCTCGATGCATTAAGGTATTTCTGCTACACGATTATTAGAAAACCAGGCGGAATCAGTATTTTAAAATAGGTGGTGAAAGAGATGGAATTAGATGATATAAAAAAGCTAATTAAAAAATATGAGCCGGGACATACAGAATTTGTAATAAAAGCGGATATTGCAGAACGGTACTATAGAAATGAAGCAGATATACTGTTCCGGAAAGAAAAAGAAGAGGATGAGAAACCATTAAGAAATGCAGATAACAGAATACCAAGGAATTTTCATGGATTGATTGTAAATCAAAAAGCATCCTATGCATTTACAGCACCACCACTATTTGACGTAGGAAGCACCTCATCCAATAAGCAGATTACAGAGGTACTCGGAGATGAATATGCAAAAAACTGCATGGAGCTTTGTGTAAATGCAGCAAACACTTCTGTAGGATGGGTTCACTACTGGGAAACGGAAAAAGGATTTGAATGGGCCGTAGTAGACAGTAGACAAATTATTCCGGTATGGAACAAAAGCCTGAAAAAGAGACTATCAGGAGTATTCAGAGTCTATCCGGAGATAGACGAAGAAACAGGAGATAACTACACCATATATGAGTACTGGAATGAAACAGAGTGTCAGGCATTCAGAAGAAGGACAGGGGATGGACTGGAGCAACTGCAAATTTATGATATGTTCATAGAGCCGACCATGGGGGAAATGGTATCGCAGTATCAACATAAAAGTGAAGAAGTGCCATTCATTCCATTCTTCAATAACAACATAAACACAGATGACTTAAAGAACATAAAGCCACTGATAGACGTATATGACAAAGTCTACAGTGGCTTCATCAATGACCTGGACGATATTCAGGAACTGATTTTTGTGTTATCAGGATATGGCGGGACGGAATTAGATGGTTTCCTGCAGGACTTAAAGAGATATAAGACAATTAAACTGGATGAGGATGCAGAACATCCAGGAGTAAGCACGCTTAACATAGAAATACCAATAGAAGCCAGAAACAGTATACTGGAAGCCACAAGAAAAGCCATTTTTGAGCAGGGGCAGGGATTTGACCCGCAACCGGAGAATTTTGGAAACCAATCCGGGGAAGCGTTGAAATTCATGTATTCCCTTCTGGAAATGAAAACAGGTCTAATGGAAACAGAATTTAGATTAGGTTTATCAAAGCTGATAAGAGCAATATGCAGATATAAAAACATAGAATGTGGAAATATCACACAGACATGGACCAGAACCTGCATAAAGAATGACACAGAACTGGCAAACATCTGCAAAAACAGCGTAGGCATAGTAAGCAGACTAACTATCTTAAAAGCACATCCTCTGGTGGAAGATGCAACACAGGAGCTCAAACAGCTGGAAAAAGAAGAAAAAGAGGAATTGCAAAAACAGGAAGAGTATATGTCAGCATTTGGCAACAAAAGCAATCAGGAACAGGATAAAACGAAAGACGGCGGTGTAAATGAAGAATAGCAACTACTGGAAAAAACGCATGGAGGAGCTGGAAAAAGCAAGATATGCCAAGAGTCAGGAGTATTATCAGAAACTTGAAGATGAATTTAAGAAAGCAGAGAATCAGATATCTAAGGATATTGAAGTATGGTATGCAAGACTGGCAGAGAACAATGAAATCAGTCTGGCAGAAGCCAGAAAGTTCTTAAGTGAGAGTGAGCTGGAAGAATTTAAGTGGACAGTGAACGAATACATAAAGCATGGAAAGGCAAATACCAATGGCCAGTGGGACAAGCAGTTGGAAAATGCATCTGCAAAAGTGCATATCAGCAGATTAGAAGCAATCCAGACACAGATACAGCATCACTGTGAGGTATTATACAGCAGTATGGCAGTAGGACTCACAGAACATCTTGCAGATATATACGAGAATACATACTACAGGACAGCATTTGCCATAGAGCAGGGCTTTGAAGTTGGAACTACACTACATGCTTTGGATGACAGGAGAATACAGACAGCCATGGAACACTGTTGGGCCATGGATGGGAAAACATTCAGTGATAGAATATGGCAGAACAAAGAGAAGCTTACCAGGGAACTAAATACAATGCTGATGCAAAGCGTAATCCAGGGAAAGAACGCAGGGGATTACATAGGAGAGCTGGCCAAAAAGATGAATGTATCAAGAAGGAACGCCAGCATGCTGATCATGACAGAATCCGCAGCCATAGCATCCAAAGCCACACAAGGATGTTACAAAGACTTAGGCGTAAAAGAATTTGAATTCGAAGCCACGTTGGATGACCACACATCGGAAATATGCCAAGCAATGGATGGTCAGCACTTTCCTATGAGTGAATATAACATAGGGGTGAATGCGCCGCCCCTGCATCCCTGGTGTCGCTCGACCACGGTACCGTACTTCGACGATGACTTCACAGCCATGGAGAAAAGGGCTGCAAGGGATGAAAATGGAAAGACTTACTATGTTCCGGCAGATATGACTTATCCTGAATGGAAAAAGTCATTTGTGGATGGCGGTGATAAATCTGAATTGAAAGAAATCAAGAATGATGATATAACCTGACTTTTGCAGAAAATTGAGTATAAAATACCCGTCAAGCCCAGTAATTACAAGGCTTGACGGGTTTGTCATTTTGT
>CACXGE010000094.1 GCA_902767135.1 uncultured Lachnospiraceae bacterium
ACGCATGAAAAATTGCCCGATTTTTGTAAAATGCACATTTTCTTACGGTCTCAGCAGTAAATGCTGAGACCTGTACTGAATAGTTACAAATATACAATGGTTGGTAAGGATAGTGATAAAGGCAGAACACAAAATCAGTGTTCTGCCTTTTGAGCCATTTTACAGTATTCAGAATAGGTAGTTATGTCCTTTAAGATATGATATAGCTCCTTAGCTACTTCATCGGGATATTTGTTTACCAATAATTTTTTATGCAATTGGTAAAAGGCATCTTCATATTCTTCCTGGTTTTTGGCATGAAATTTGGTTAATATTCTCACTTTGGCAGAACATGTTAAACATAAGCGGTATTCTGTATTTGGGACAAAACGTGCACCGGTAAAATTGGGGCTAAATTCTGCGTTGCATAGGCAACATTTTTTCATGGGAAACATCCACCTTTCTTTCTTAGATTTTTACATTCACGATATACTGACTTCAGTATACCTAATCTTAAGGGAAGTATCAAGTTGTTCCACATTAGAAAATGTGATAAAATGTAACAGTTGTTACAGTACACAGGTAGGTATTTTCGGCACCGAAAATACCGTACGAAAGACTTCAGTCTACGGATTTTGGCCATTTGGAATGCGAAGCATGGCCAAAATCGGTTACTGTGCACACAAGGTGTGTACAGTAACTAACAGTTGTTACAGTACACAGGACCTGGGTGCAGTAACAATATTGATAGCATTTGGAAAAATAAAAAGGGACGAAATATTATGAAAGAACAAAAAATATCTATTATTGTTCCTGTGAACAAAAAGGAAATACAAGATGGGGATTTATGTGATTTATACAGGATACAGGAAGAAATCTGTGGACAAACCTACAAAAACACAGAGATCTTGTGGATAATTCCGGCAGACGTGGGAAATGATTTATCATTTCTGGAAAGCCATAGAAGCCATGTGCTTGTGGCAAAAGATTCTAACCTGGCAAAAATGTATAATCTAGGATTGGAGCGGGCGCAGGGAGAGTATGTAATGTTTTGGCATATCAGGCTAAAGGCGGTAAAAAACTACATTTTTGATATGTACCAGATGATGATGCATAAACATTGCCACTTGGTTTGCAGCAGTTATGGGATAAAGAAGGCAGTTTATCAGGAACATCAGGTGTATTCCTGGGAGGAATATCTAAAAAAGCTGACACAGAATCCACACCATGATTTTTATGGGGTACTTTGGAACAAACTTTATGATATGAATCTGATTAGGCAGAACAGTCTTACTTTCTCTGAAAAAGTAACCAGTGGTTATGATTTTATTTTCAATATGCAGTATTTAAACCAGAAAATTTCAGTGGGAATTTTAGGAAAAGAACTTATTCATTTATCGAAGGAGGATACCGAAGATAACACAGAGGATGTGTATAAGGTCTTGATTGATAGATTAAATGACAAGAATGCAATGTTTGCTGCTTATAAGTTCCTGTTCTGGCGGGGAAAAGTGGAGGTAGGAAAAGAAGTGCTGGATGAGTATATGATAAAGACAGCAGCCTTGGAACTGGCGGGAGTTTTATTTCCATTTTCTTATAAACAGTGGAGTGTAATTCGCAAGAAGTGTTTACAGGATAATGGGATTACAGGAAAAAAAACAACCTTAAAAGTGATAAAGCTGGCACTGAGACTAAGAGGTAGATAGGAGAAAGTTATGGCATTTATAGAATTTCAAAATGTATGTAAAACATATAAGATGGGGGAAGTGGAAATTCATGCTCTTTCGGGAGTAAATTTTGAAATTGAAAAAGGGGAATTTTGCGTGATTGTAGGAGCCTCCGGTGCGGGAAAGACTACAATTTTGAATATTCTGGGAGGCATGGATATGTTGACTTCAGGAAAGGTTTATTTAGACGGAAATGAAATATCTGCCTATAATAAAAAGCAGTTGACCGGGTATCGCAGACATGATGTAGGATTTGTATTCCAGTTTTATAATTTGGTACAGAATCTTACAGCGGTGGAAAATGTAGAGCTGGCATCACAGATCTGCAAAGAACCTTTAGATGCCATGGAGGTAATAGAAAAAGTAGGGTTAAAGGAGCGGGCGAAGAATTTTCCGGCCCAGTTGTCCGGGGGAGAACAACAGCGGGTGGCCATTGCCAGAGCACTTGCAAAAAACCCTAAAGTGTTGTTGTGTGATGAGCCCACAGGTGCCTTGGACTACAATACAGGGAAAGCTGTGTTAAAACTATTGCAGGATACCTGCAGAAAGGGTGGACGTACTGTGATTGTAATCACACATAATCATGCATTGACAGCTATGGCAGACAGGGTGATTACAGTAAAGAATGGAACCATAGCAGGCATGGAAAAGAATGAGCATATTGTTCCGGTAGAAGAGATAGAATGGTAAGGTGAAAGTGTGGGATGAAAGAGAAAGAATATAAGAGAAAGTTTAGGGGAAGAAAGAGAAAGAAATCCATGATGATGGCAACCGCTCTCAGGGAAATCAGACAAAGTTTTGGAAGATGGTTTGCAATTTTTGCCATTGTGGCCTTGGGGGTTGGATTTTTTGTGGGTTTAAAAATTACCAAAACCTGTATGCTGGAAACAGAATATGAATATTTAAAAGAGCAGGAAATGTATGATTTTCGGTTGTTGTCCACTTTGGGGTTTACCGAAGAAGACGTAGAAGAAGTCAGTAGAGTAGATGGCATCAAAAAGGCCGTGGGAAGTTATGAGACGGATCTTTTATGCCAGATGACAAAGGAGAAAGAAGGGGTGTTAAAGGTTCATGCTTTCACAGAGGGAATTAATCTTCCGGTGTTAAAGTCAGGAAGAATGCCCAAAAACAATGAAGAGTGTCTGTTGGATGCAAGCTGTGAAGGGGAAAAACTAAAGGTTGGAAGTAAGATACAGATTCTGGATGGCAATAAAGAGGATACGTTAGATAGGATACGTAGTAGGACACTGACGATTGTAGGAATCATAGATTCTCCCTACTATATGAATTTTGAACGTGGGACTACTTCTCTGGGAAATGGAACCATTGCAGGATTTGTTTATGTGACAGATGATTTCTTTGACAGCGAATATTTTACCCAGATTTTGCTGCGGAAAGATACGGATGAAAAATGCTATTCCAAAGAGTATAAAGACAGCGTAAAAGACTTGGAAGACAAGCTGGAAGCGGTGGTAAGCGACAGAGTGGATTTGAGGTTTGAAGGTGTGAAACAGGATGCCTATGAGGAAATAAAGAAGGCGGAGGATGAACTTTCTGAGGAAGAGGCAAAGGCAAAACGGCAGTTAAAGGTGGCGCTTACAAAATTAGAAAATGCAAGAAAGGAACTTGATGATGCAACGTCAGAGATTTTGGAAGGACAACAAAAGATAGATTCCGGAAAGAAAACGCTAAATAACAAGGAACGTGAACTGGAGGAAAAAGAGAAGGAATTACAGCAGGCATTGCAGTCCTGTCCTTATGAATTTATGCCACAATACCAGCAGATTCAGGCAGGGCTGGAGCAAATTGCAGCAGGGAAAACCCAGATTGCCCAAAGCAGAAGAACTTTGGCAGTCCAGGAAGAAAAACTGCAGGAGAGTCGGGAAACAATAGAAGAAGGGGAGAAAGAATACGAAAGGGGACAAGCAGAATATGAGGATTCCAAGGCAGAATTTGAGGAAAAAATTCAAGATGCAAAGGGAAAATTAGCAGAAGCAAAACAAGAAATTGAGGATTTAAAAGCACCAGAATATTTTATTTTGGGAAGAGCTGCCAATATCGGATATGCCTGTTTCGAAAGTGACTCCGATATCGTAGACGGCATAGCAAATGTATTTCCCATATTCTTTTTCCTGGTTGCAGCTTTGGTGTGTATGACTACGATGAATCGAATGGTGGAGGAACAGAGAACCCAGATTGGAGTGTTAAAAGCACTTGGATTTTCAGAAGGTAAAATTCTTGGTAAGTACCTGTTTTATTCTGGAAGTGCTGCAGCATTGGGGGGCATGGCAGGTTTTTTTGTAGGTTCCATTGTCTTTCCAAGTGTTATCTGGTCGGCATATGGAATGATGTATCGTATGCCATCTGTGGTGCTGGTGTTTGATTATAAGTATGCAATAGGGGCATTATTGGTGGCCCTGTTATGTTCCATGGGAACTACGTTTTTTACCTGTAAGTATGAGTTGGCAGAACATGCAGCATCTTTAATCCGTCCCAAGACAGCAAAAAACGGAAAGAGGATTTTGTTAGAAAGGGTAACATTTGTATGGAAGCGAATGAAATTTTTGCATAAGGTATCCCTTCGAAACCTTATTCGATACAAGCAAAGATTTATTATGATGATTCTGGGAATCAGTGGATGTACGGCATTGCTTGCCACAGGTTTTGGAATCCATGATTCCATTATCTGTGTGGTAGACAAACAGTATGGAGAAATTCAGACCAATGATATCAGTGTCAGCTTTGAGGATGAGTTTACAGGGGAAGATAAGTTCATAAAAGAAGGGGAGCAATGGATAGAAAGTACAGTATTTTCGTTTCAGACAACCTTGGATTTTGTATATGGAGAGAATACAAAATCTGTAAATCTGGTGGCATTAGACCCAAAACAGGATATAGAATCCTGCCTTTTGCTCCATGATGATAACAATGAGAACATTCCATATCCGGAAAAAAATGAGGCGGTGATAACAGAAAAATTTGCCGATAAATATAAGGTGGCAATAGGAGATACTATTATCCTGCGAGATGAAGAAATGAATCAATTTCAGGTAAAAGTTAGTGGTATTTGTCAGAATTTTGTGTATAATTATGTATATGTGACCAAGGAAACTTATGAAGAGGGTATGAAAAAGAAGTCATATGTGAATACTGCCTATGTAAACATTTATGAGGACTGTGACGTTCATGAAGTGGGTGGGAAAATCAGCGAATTTGACCAGGTAACCATGGTGAGTGTGCTGGCAGATATCCGCCAGCGTTTTACCAGTATGATGTCCAGTTTAAATTATGTAGTATTGCTGGTGGTAATCAGCGCAGGGTTACTTGCCTTTATCGTGTTATACAACCTTACCAATATCAATATTACAGAGCGTATTCGTGAAATTGCTACCATAAAGGTATTGGGATTTTATCCTGGGGAAACGGCAAGCTATGTGTTTCGGGAGAATATGATTCTCACTGCCATAGGGGCATTCTTGGGATTGCTTTTGGGAAAATACCTTCATATGTTTGTGATGGACAATATTGATATTGATATGGTGAATTTTGAAGTACAGATTCTGCCGGCAAGCTATGGATATAGTTTCCTATTGACGTTTGTATTTGCAATGATTGTAGATATTGTAATGTACGTGAAACTGGAAAAAATAAATATGGCGGAATCGTTAAAGTCAGTGGAATAAGAAGAATGCATGGACAGAAAGAGGCGGTGAAATACAGTGGAGTTTAAGGAAAATATGAATGAATTTTTGGTAGGCATTTTTCAGGATATTATGGAGATAGAAGCACAGGTGATTATCACTTCGGAGTTTAAAGATATCTCCAACAATGATATGCATATTATCGAAAAAATTGGTTTAGATAAACCAAAGAGTATGTCTACAGTGGCAAAAGCCCTTTCTGTGACTATGGGAACCTTGACGATAGCTATGAATGCATTGGTGAAAAAAGGATATGTGGAAAGAGTAAGAAGTAAAGAGGACAGACGAGTGGTGTTAGTTTCTCTCTCAGAAAAGGGAAGGGAGGCCTATGAGCATCACAGAAAGTTTCATAGGGAAATGATGGACGCCACTGTTGAAAAGCTTACAGAGGAGGAAAAAAATGTATTAGCAAAGGGTCTTGGCAATCTGATGACGTATTTTGAAGAATATAAGGGAACAATTCAAGGAAGTAAATAATATGAATTTAGAAGATTTTTATGAAGGACGAGAATTTGAAAGTTACGAATATTTTGGTGCTCATAAGGTGGAAAAGGGGTATGTGTTTCGCACCTATGCACCAAATGCCAAGAAAGTTGCCCTGATAGGAGAATTTCATTCCTACGGGGAAGACTTTATGACAAGGACAGAGGAGGGAATTTATGAGATTACAGTAGAAGATGCCAAACCGGGAATGAAGTATCTGTATCGGATTTATCAGGAGGGTGGCAATTATTGTGACCATTGTGATCCCTATGGGTTTTCCATGGAGTTACGTCCGGGCTTTGCATCGGTGATTTGTGACCGGGATACCTATAGATTCCAGGATGCAGAGTGGGTCAAGGGGCGAACAGAGAATAACAGGGAGAAGCCCATGGCGATTTATGAGGTTCATCTGGGGAGCTTTGGGAAAAAAGAAGGCTTGGATGGTTTCTACTCTTATGAGGAAATTGCAGAGCGGCTGGTAAGTCATGTAAAACAATGCGGGTATAATTACATAGAATTATTACCTTTGGCAGAACATCCCTTAGATGAGTCCTTGGGGTATCAGAATACCGGATTTTTTGCTCCTACTTCAAGATTTGGTGCCCCGGATGGGTTGCGTTACCTTGTGGATTTGTGCCATCAGAATCAGATAGGGGTGATTATGGATTGTTCTATTGTAAGTTTTGCTATAGACCGATATGGGTTGGCAGACTATGACGGACAACCATTATATGAGTATGGACACAAGGACAGTGCAATTAACGAGTTTGGAAGTTTGAATTTTGTTCATGCTAAAGGGTATGTTAGAAGTTTTTTACAGTCGGCTGTCTATTATTGGTTAAAGGAATTTCATTTTGATGGACTTCGTTTTGGAAGTATGGGGCGGTTAATTTACTGGCATGGAGAAAAGCATAGGGGGGAAAATGGAATTGCCATTGACTTTTTAAAGTGCATGAATTTGGGATTAAAACAGAGAATGCCGGAATGTATTTTAATGACCGGAGGAACCGGAGGTTTTTTAAAGACTACGGAAGATGTGTCCAACAGTGGGTTGGGATTTGACTATCAGTGGGATTCCAACTGGATGGAAGATGTATTGAAATATTTGTCCTACTCTCCCAATACGCGAAAAAAGCAGTATTATATTCTGCCGTTTTCCATGATTTATTTTCGGGAGGAACATTATCTCCTTGCTCTGTCTCACGATGGAGCTTTGCATCGGGAAAAGGGATTGTTGGATGGAATTTATGGAAATGAGAAAGAAAAAATCAGCCAGGTCAAATCAATTCTGATGTATATGTATGCACATCCGGGAAAAGTTTTGAATTTTAGCGGAATGGAAGTGGCAGCCATGGAACGGTGGGATTGCAGGAAAGAGTACTTAAGAAAATATCTTAAACAAAATTCCCACAGAAAAGTAATGAAATTTATGGCTAAATTAAATGAAGTATATAAAAATCAGGAAGCTCTCTATGCCTGGGACTACAAAGAGGAAGGCTTCTCCTGGTCAGATTGTAAAAAGGATGGTACTTGTATGTACGCATTCTGTCGACAGGGGGCACAGGGAACTATCTATGCTGTGTTTAATTTTGATGATAAGGATGTACAGGATTACCAGATTCACATAAAGGATGCCATGCAGGGAGAAATGATTCTAAACAGCAGTTGGGAAGAAGAGGCTATGGATACCACAGAGGGAGAAAAACAGGTAGTGCTCAGAGCAGAGCGTGGCGTGGATGGCAATGTGTTAAAGATAAACGTACCGGCATTTAGCGGAATTTATATAAAGGTATAGATAAAGAGGGGAGAGTAAACCTCCCCTCTTATGACGCTAGCATCTATTTTCTATTATTTTATTTGGCCTTTGACAAGGTAAAAATAAATTCAGTTCCCACACCCTCTGTGGAGATTACATTGATATTTTCACCGTGAATCTGAATAATTTCTTTTACAATACTAAGACCTAGCCCGGTTCCTTTTTTATCTTTTCCACGGGAGGCATCAATCTTGTAAAAACGGTCCCAAATCTGATGAATGCTTTCTTTTGGAATACCAATACCAGTGTCCTTGACGGATACAAATATCTTATCATTTTTTACAGTGGTTTCAATATAAATAATGGAATTTTGGCTGGAGAACTTAATGGCATTGTCAATAAGGTTGTAAAGTACCTGTTGAATTTTGCTCATATCTGCATATACATTTAAAGCTCCTTCGGTCAATATTAATTCAAAGGAGATATTTTTTGCCATACAACTGCCGCCAAAGCTTGCGGCAGTATTTTTTATTACCTGGTTAATATCAAAAGTATTCTTTTCCAACATAAGTTCCTTGGAAGAAAGATTGTTTAATAACAGCATACTTTGGGTTAATTTGGTCAAGCGTTCTGTTTCGGATAAAACAATCTTTAAATATTTCTCCTGCATTTCCACGGGAATCGTTCCATCCAACATAGCCTCTAAGTATCCTTTAATGGAAGTTAATGGAGAACGAAAATCGTGGGAAATATTTGAAATAAATTTCTTTTGGTATTCTTCCATGGCATCCAGTTCGCTTGCCATATAATTCAGGGAATCCGCCAATTTTCCAATCTCATCATCCTTGTGAATTTTAATCTCGTGCTTGAAGTTACCATGGGCATATTCTGTGATAGCTGCCGTGATTTTTTTTAATGGCATATACACCATAAAGGTAAATACCACCACAATAATGGTAGAAAGCAAAATAATCACGCACAAAGATAGGTAGGAAATATTTAAAATACGGTCTCTGGATTCCACAATCTGTCTCATCGGTGTATGCAGGGCAAGATATCCCTTTACCTTGAATCCGGAGGTGATGGGATAGATGACACTTAAGGTCTCATCTTCAAACATTCCATAAAAATTCCCTGTGCGATAAAAGCTGTGAGTAGAATCCGTAGGAGAAAAATCAGAAATATGTACGGTATTGGACATTTCAAATTTTTCTCTGGAATTGACAAGTATGGTTCCCTCTGGAGAAATAATCCAAATCTGGGTGGACATATAGGTGTCTAATGCTCTCAAATGAGAATGTACCGTGGCAAGTTCCATCTCATCATTGTAATAACTTTCTGCATACTGGCTGCAAACCAGCTTTGCCTCTTTATACAGGTCATCAGCCTTTTGTTCTGTCAGATGTTTTAAGGTCAGGTTAGAAGTCATGGCAACCACGGTCAAAAAGCTTAAACATCCAAAGAGAATATAGGCCAGTAAGAACTTACGATATAAGGTATGTTTCATCATTAACGCACCTCGAATTTATATCCAATTCCCCACACAGTAGCCAAAGACCAGTTGCCATGGTCCTTGATTTTCTCACGAAGTCGTTTGATATGCACATCCACAGTTCTGGTATCCCCCACATATTCATATCCCCAGATATGGTCAAGCAACTGCTCTCTGGTAAATACCTGGTTTGGTGAGGCTGCCAAAAAGTACAAAAGTTCAAGTTCTTTTGGTGGCATATCGATGGTCTTTCCCATGTAAACTACAGAATAGTTGGTCTGGTTGATGATTAGATTATCATATTTCACTACCTTTATATTATCATTTTTTTCAGGGGTATGTTTTGCCGGCTGATAACGGCGCAAGACGGCCTTCACTCTCGCTACCAGTTCTTTGGAGTCAAAAGGTTTCATCATATAGTCATCAGCCCCAAGCTCCAGTCCAAGTACCTTGTCAAAGATTTCTCCTTTGGCAGAGAGCATTATCACAGGAGTATCCGATTTTGCCCGAATTTCACGGCATACCTGGTAGCCATCCATTCCAGGAAGCATTAAATCCAGTAGTACCAGATTGGGGGCAAAAGAATCAAATACCTTCAAAGCCTCCTCCCCGTCATGTACCATGGTAGTCTCATAACATTCTTTTGTTAAATATAAAGAAATCAATTCAGCGATATTTTCATCATCATCCACAATTAAAATTTTTTGTTTTACTGCCATTTTTATGTCCTCCAATATTATCATATAGTTTATAGCTGTAAATTGTAAGTAAAAGTATATGGTAACTGTCCAGTACCTTCACAGTTACAGCATATTACATAAACAGGTTACTTAAAAGTTACAATTGTCACTCCCGCATCTCCTTCTCCAAATTCTCCCAGGCGGAAGGAATCCACATATTTCATGCGGCGCAGGTGTTTGTGTACGGCGGCACGCAGAGCACCGGTTCCTTTTCCATGAACTACCCGAACGCTTGGAATTCTTGCAAGATAAGCGTCATCTAAATATTTATCCAGCAAAGCAATGGCTTCATCCGTGGTCCGTCCAATCAAATTGATTTCTGTGGAGATGCTTGCCGATTTCGACATCTTAATCCGCCCTGTATTGGTTCGGTTGCTGTTATGGGAAGAAGTAGTCTGTTGTTTTGGTGCAGCTAAAATTTCCAAATCTTTTATATTGACCTGGGAACGAAGAATACCCATTTGTACGTACAAATCTCCCTTGGCATTGGGAGTGGTACTTACCGTGCCTTCCAGTCCCATACTTAACACCTTTACCGTAGTACCTACTTTGAAATCTGCAGGGGTATGTTTCTTGCTTGGTTTTGCGGTCTGTTTCATGGCAAGCTTGCCGTTTACCGCATCTAACTTCTTCTTTGCAGCCTGGCGTTTTTTCTCCATCTCTCTGGAAGTACCACTTTCCTCGTAGAATTTTCTAAATTCTTTCATAGTCTGGTCTGCGTAAGCTTTTGCATCGTTTAAAATATCCCTGGCTTTTTCGTTGGCCTCACGTAAAATATCTTCACGGCGCTTATCTATATGATCGGATTTTCTTTCTAATTTTTCCTTTAATATTTTAACTTCTTCCTTGTAAGCCTTTATTTCTTCCTGCTCTTTTTCGATGGTCTTACGGCTGCTTTCCAAGTCTGCAAGCAAATCTTCGAAGCTTTCTGTTTCCTCGCTGATTTGTTCTTTGGCATCCGCAATAATATATTCCGGCAGACCTAATTTTAAAGAGATAGCAAAGGCATTACTCTTTCCAGGGATACCTATGAGTAAGCGGTAAGTTGGACGAAGGGTTTCCACGTCAAATTCACAGCAGGCATTTTCTACTCCTTGGGTGGAAAGGGCGTACACTTTTAACTCGCTGTAATGGGTGGTTGCCATGGTGCGGATGTTGCGTCTGTGAAGATAGGAAAGAATGGAGGTTGCCAGGGCGGCACCTTCTGTTGGGTCCGTACCTGCCCCCAATTCATCGAACAACACCAGAGAATTTGGGGTTACGTTTTCCAATATAGTCACAATATTTGTCATGTGTGCAGAGAAGGTACTTAAAGACTGTTCAATACTCTGCTCATCACCAATATCTGCAAAGATTTCATCAAAAACTGTCAGCTTCGAGTGTTCCAGGGCAGGAATATGAAGTCCCGCCTGTCCCATCAGGGAAAACAGACCAGTCGTCTTTAAAGATACCGTTTTACCACCGGTATTTGGTCCTGTTACCACCAGCAGATGAAATTCATCTCCTAAACGGATGGTAATGGGAACTACCTTGTGTTTATCTAACAAGGGATGACGGCCTTCTTTAATGTGGATGATACCATCGGTGTTAAATTCCGGTTCACTTCCCTTATAGGATTTGGAAAATAATGCTTTGGCAAAGATAAAGTCAAGCTTTGTCATCAGTTTATAGTTTTCTAAAATTTCCGGAATGTGTTCGGCTACCTGTGCACTTAAGGTAGCAAGTATCCTGGCGATTTCTTCCCGCTCTTTTAAAGAAAGTTCACGGAGCTCGTTGTTTAAATTTACCACAGCCATGGGCTCAATAAAGAAGGTAGAACCACTGGAAGACTGGTCATGTACCATACCTGCTACATGAGAACGGTGCTCTGCCTTTACCGGAAGACAATAGCGGCCGTTACGCTGGGTAATGACCGCATCCTGGAGATAGGAACGGGTCGTAGTATTGGAAGTCATGCTGGTAAGCTGGGCATGAATCCGTTCGTTAATACCCCGCATATTTCTTCTTATGCTTTTTAGTTCAGAGGAAGCATCGTCTGCAATTTCATCCTCCGAAATGATACATCTGCGAATCTCCATAGACAGGGGAGTCAGGGGTTCTAGTCCTTTAAAGTACCAGTCAATCTCATCTGTGGTGGAAGAATCCGAATTGTCTTCATTTCGTGAATACTGTTTGACACGATTGGTATTTTCTAGTAAAGTACATACGTGCAGAAGTTCCTCCTGACTTAAGGTGGAACCGATTTCCAATCGTTTCAGGCTTGCACGTACGTCGGCAACGCCGTTAAAGGAGATGCTTCCGTGTTTAAAGATGCGGATGAGAGCCGCCGTTGTTTCCCGCTGTTCTTTTTCGATGGCAGCTTTGTCTGTCATGGGAAGAAGTTCCCGGCAGAGCTGTTTGGCACCAGGACAACAGGCAAAACCAGTCAGCAACTCTATGATTTTTGTATATTCTAAAGTTTTAAGAGATTTTTTATTCATAAATAAAATCCTTTCTGATGGAGCAGTAACAAAGTTACACACTAATATGTACTAGTATACCTTATTGGGAAAAAATCTGCAATGAAATACAACAAATCCCACAGGTAAATAATTTAGGAAAAAATCCAAACAGATATATTAGTTCATAATTTATTCATATGTTACTGATAGAATAGAGGAATATGAGCAGGCGTGATGAGTAAGAAGCCTGCAGTGGGCGTAAACCTCTGAGTAAAACAGGTGAACAGATCAATATACCAAAAAGCGTGTAAGGAGAAAATGTATGCAGGATGAGAAGAAAACTTCGGACGCAGGGGACGGAAGAGAAAACGGTACTGAGAATGAATGTTTTTTTATCACGGAAAAGATAAAGAAGCGTCCCAAAAGTAAAAAACAGATTGCCTTAGATGTATGTGGAGTCGTATTGTCAGCGGTGCTGTTTGGAATGGTGGCAAGTTTAGTGTTTGTATGGCTTTCCCCAAAATTAGAGAAGATGGTTCAGGGGGAGGAGAGCCCGGAGGTTGTGGTATTTCCAGAGGATGAGAATGGGGAAAGCAATATCCAAAACAATCCGGTGGTCAGTCCAACGCTTACCCAGAAGCCAGTGGTAAACGTGCTGGAAAAAGAATTTGGAACCCAGGACTATCATAACCTTTATAACCAGATTTATCAGGTGGCAGACAGTGTAAAAAAATCTCTGGTAACTGTGGTAACGGTAAGCAGTGACGTAGACTGGTTAAATATTCCTTATGAAAATGAAGCGGAAGGTTCGGGTGTAGTCATTGCAGACAATGGAATTGAATATCTTGTATTAACGGACCAGAGTATTATTCAAGGGGTAGAAGAAATTAACGTTGTTTTTGTAACAGGAGAACAGGTGGAAGCCACTTTAAAAAGACAGGACAGGAATACAGGAATTGCTGTATTGGCTGTGGATAAAAAGAGTTTGAAGGCTGCAAATTTGGAAAAAATTCAGCCAATTGCGCTGGGAAATTCCAATATGCTTCAATTGGGAAATCCGGTGATTGCAGTGGGAAGTCCCCTGGGTACCTCTGATTCTGTGCTTAGTGGCAATATTACGTCATTGAAGACGTTTTCGGATACGGATGATTATCATTTCCCTCTCATACAGACGGATATGTTAGGGAGTGTGAATGGCAATGGTGTGCTATTAAATCTCAATGGACAGGTGATTGGAATCTACACTAGAGAGTTAAGTAAGGCATCGGAACATGGCACGGTAACTGCTTATACCATATCAGAATTAAAGAAAATTATTGAGAAGTTATCAAATGATCAGTCTGTGGCATATTTGGGTGTGAAGAGCAGAGAGGTAAGCAGTAAGGATATGGAAAAATACCATATGCCAAGCGGGATGGGTATTGTAAATGTAACCATGGATTCGCCAGCTATGAGGGCGGGATTACAGAGTGGGGATATCATTACGAAAATTCAGGGAAAAGAGATTCGTACCCGCAGAGATTTAGAAAACACCATTGGGGAATATGAGTCAGGGCAGAATATAAAGATAACAGCAATGCGCCCGGCGAATGATAAATATGTAGAAATCGAATTTGAAGTAACTATGGGTGTTACGGATTAAGTAAAGTTATGGGAAGGAAAAGCTTATGAAATATATTGAAACTTTAAAAGAAGGTGACAGAATCGGGGATATTTACTTTTGTAAACAGAAACAGTCTTTGGTTACCAAGAACGGGAAACCTTATGATTCTTTGACTTTACAGGATAAGACAGGGACCTTGGATGCAAAAATCTGGGATCCAAATTCTGCAGGAATTGAGGAGTTTGATGCCATGGATTATGTGGAAATTATGGCAGATATCACCTGCTTTCAAGGGCAGCTTCAGGCAAACGTGAAAAGAGTCCGCAAAGTATCCGAAGGAGAGTACGATCCAAGGGACTATCTTCCCTGCTCGGAGAAAGACATAGAGGAGATGTACAAGGAATTTATTGGGTATATAGGAAAGGTAAAAAACTCGTATTTAAATAAATTATTAAAAAGCTTTTTTGTGGAAGATGAAGAATTTATCCGTAAGTTTAAAAATCACTCAGCAGCAAAAAGCGTACATCATGGATTTGTCGGGGGATTGTTGGAGCATTCTCTGGGTGTGACAAAATTGTGTGAATACTACGCAGATGCCTATCCTATTTTAAATAAAGATTTGCTTCTGACAGCAGCCATGTTGCATGATATGGGAAAGGTACAAGAGATTGCACCATTTCCTGTAAATGACTATACGGATGACGGCCAGCTTTTGGGTCACATTATGATTGGAGCAGAGGAAATCAGCTACCGTATTCGTGGAATGGAAGGATTTCCTACAAAGCTTGCCAATGAGTTAAAGCATTGCATCCTGGCTCACCACGGAGAGTTGGAGTATGGTTCTCCGAAAAAGCCTGCCTTAGCAGAAGCAGTGGCACTGAATATGGCGGACAATATGGACGCAAAGATGGAAACCATCAAGGAAATGTTTCGCAGTGCAGGAGACAATAACGGATGGCTTGGCTATAACCGTCTGTTTGAGTCTAATTTCAGAAAGAGTACGGATACTATCTAAACGTAGGTCTGATACTTGTTGAAACGAATATTGTTTGCAGGAATTAGTGAACAGGTAATAGTTATAATGATACAAAAATCGGGCAATGCTTACGCATATAGAATTGCCCGATTTTTGTAAAATGCACATTTTCTTACGGTCTCGGCAGTAAATGCTGAGACCTGTACTGAATAGTTACATAATAGATATCAATTTATAATGATTAGGTGAATATATGGATTTTAAGAAAAATGATATGGTGACAGTAACAATTGAAGATATGGGACAGGATGGGGAAGGCATCGGAAAAGTAGATGGATTTACTTTGTTTATCAAGGATGCAGTAATTGGTGACGTGGTGGAAGCAAAGCTTATGAAGGTGAAGAAAAATTACGGCTATGCCCGCCTGATGAAGATTATCACTCCGTCTGCTGACCGTGTGGAGCCAAAGTGTTCGGTGTACCGCCAGTGCGGCGGTTGCCAGATACAGGCATTAGATTATCAGGCACAGCTGAAATTCAAAGAGCGCAAGGTCCGTGGAAACCTGGAGCGAATTGGTGGTTTCACTGACATTCCTTTAGAGCCTATTATGGGCATGGAAGAGCCCTACCATTATCGAAATAAAGCCCAGTTTCCTGTGGGGACGGACAAAAACGGTGAAATTGTCACCGGTTTCTATGCAGGAAGAACTCACGATATCATTCCCAATACAAAGTGTTATCTGGGCACAACAGTGAATGAAGAAATCCTTCAAGTGGTTCTGGAATACATGAAAAAATACAATATCAGTGCGTATGATGAAGCAAAGGGGAAAGGCTTAGTGCGCCATATACTTATCCGGACAGGCTTTGCCAGTGGTGAAATTATGGTTTGTCTGGTAATCAATGGAAAGAAGCTTCCAAAGTCAGAAAAGTTGGTGGAATCCCTTACAAAAATTCAGGGTATGACTTCCATTACCATAAACACCAATGAGAAGCGTACCAACGTAATTCTTGGAGAGGAAATCCATCTGCTTTGGGGAAGGACTTACATTCAGGACAATATTGGCGACATCACCTACCGTATTTCTCCCCTTTCTTTCTACCAGGTAAATCCCGTGCAGACAAAAAAGCTGTATGAAACTGCGTTGGAGTATGCAGATTTAAAGGGGGAGGAGACAGTATGGGATTTATATTGTGGAATCGGTACCATCTCCTTATTCCTGGCACAAAAGGCGAAACAGGTCTATGGTGTGGAAATCGTACCCCAGGCCATTGAGGATGCCAGAGAGAATGCCCGCTTAAATGGAATGAAGAACGCAGAGTTTTTTGTGGGAAAGGCAGAGGAAGTGCTTCCAAAGCTGTATGATCAGGAAGGAATTTATGCGGACGTGATCGTGGTGGATCCCCCAAGAAAGGGCTGCGATGAGAAGTGTCTGGAAACCATTGTAAAGATGCAACCCAAGCGGGTAGTGTACGTAAGCTGCGATTCTGCTACGCTGGCGAGGGATTTGCGGTATCTTTGTGATAGGGGGTATGAGGTGAAGCGTGTGAGAGGGTGCGATATGTTTCCGATGACGGGGCATGTGGAGACAGTGATTTTGATGTCAAGGAAAGATAAGTAAAATTAAGAAAATGGCGTATTTCCGGGCTTTTTCGGAGGTTAGGATGAAAAGCCTAACTGATG
>CACXGE010000095.1 GCA_902767135.1 uncultured Lachnospiraceae bacterium
CCCTGTTACCTTTGTTCTTATCAAACTCTAGTATACAGGTAAATCCACGTTGCTACAAATGTGGGGTCACTTCATATTATCTATTTTATGATTAATTGTAACGATTCAGTACAGGTCTCAGCATTTACTGCTGAGACCGTGGAAAAATGCGAACTTTACATAAATGGGACAATGATACATTTGTCGGCATTGCCCCATTTACGTATCTGTTCAGTGGCTCTGAACAGATACAATTAATTTTGCGGTTCCGTAAATTCCTGCATCATTCCCTAAGGTCGCCAGTTCAAAACGGGTTTCCCTGCATCCATGGAATGCTGTTTCTGTATAATATTTTTTAATATAATCAAGCAGCACGTCTCCTGCCTTTGACACTCCGCCACCAATGACAAATACTTCCGGGTCAACAATAGCTGAGATGTTTGCCAATGCCGTTCCCAAATATTTACCAAACTGTTCTGCCACCTGCATTGCCAGGGCATCCTTTGCCTTGACACCGTCAAATACTGCCTTGGCTGAGATTTCTCCATCTCTAAGAACGCTATCCTGTGAAGTTTGGGCAAGTATCTTCTTGGCAAGACGCACTACTCCTGTGGCTGATGCATACTGTTCTAAACATCCTTTATTTCCACATCCACAGCTGTCCGTTTCCTTATCTTCCACATGGATGTGTCCGATTTCTCCACCGGCTCCATGGGCTCCTGTTACGATTTCTCCACCAATGATGATTCCACCACCGACACCTGTTCCCAGGGTAACCATAACCACATTTTCACATCCGGCACCGCCGCCCTTCCACATTTCTCCAAGGGCTGCCACGTTGGCATCATTTCCTGCTTTTACCGGCATATCAAGCAACCCAGAAAGTTTTTCTTCTACATTAAACTTTTCTGTCCAGCCAAGGTTTACTGCCTTGTTGATAAATCCTTTGCCATCCACAGGTCCGGGAACTCCAATTCCTGCTCCCAGCATCTCTTTCGCATCTATGTTTTTTTCTGCCATCTTTTCTTTTACTGCTTTTGCAATATCCGGTAAAATGTTCTCACCACCATTTTCCGTCCGGGTTACGATTTCCCATTTATCTAAAACAGTTCCTGCTTCATCAAAAAGGCCTAACTTTACTGTGGTTCCACCTACATCAATACCAAAACAATACTTCATAATTCTGATTCTCCTCTATGTCTTCACTTTATTATATATTATGGAGATTACTCCATTTTTCCAACCAAACTGTTCTGAACTCTGTTGTACAGTTCCTTTGCAGCATTGTAGCCCATCTGTTTTTGACGGTGGTTTACCGCTGCGGTTTCGCAAATAATAGCCAGATTACGACCTGGTCGAATTGGTATGGAATGACATACCACCTTATTTCCCAAAAATTCCGTGTATTCTTCCTCTAATCCCAGACGGTCATATTCTCTGTCTTTACTCCAATCTTCCAACTTGATCACCAGGTCGATAGACTGTGTTTCCTTTACACTTTCCACACCGAACAGATTTTTTACGTCCACAATACCAATACCGCGAAGTTCAATAAAATGCCTTGTAATATCCGGTGCTTTTCCAATCAAAGTTTCATCACTGACCTTACGAATTTCTACCACATCGTCAGTTACCAAACGGTGTCCTCGCTTGATAAGCTCTAAGGCTGCCTCACTTTTACCAATACCGCTTTCCCCCATAATCAGCAGACCTTCACCATATACATCCACCAAAACGCCATGAATGCTGATACATGGGGCTAATTCTACCTTCAGCCATCGAATCACCTCTGCCATGCAGGAAGAGGTAGACTTTTCTGTCACAAGAATTGGAATATTATGTTCTGTTGCAATGCGAAGCATGTCCTCGTCTGGCATAGACTTGCTACAGTATACCAGGCAAGGTATCTTATAGGCACACAGCTGTTCATAAATTTCAATTTTTCTCTCTTTGCTTAGTCCCTCTAAATAAGTATACTCCACATATCCAATAATCTGTACCCGCTCATGTTCAAAGTGTTCAAAATAACCTGTAAGCTGTAATGCCGGACGGTTGATATCAGGAATCGTAATCTCTCCTTCCAATGAAATATCCGGCGTCAGATTTTTTAAATTCATCTTTTCCGCAAATTTTGAAATTTTTACACCTTCCATAAACAAATCCCCTTTCTACATTGTCTGTTTCTTTTCACAGTTTCCTTTAGAATATCATACTTTTCCCGTTCTTTACAAGTGGTGATTATGAAAAAATCCATAGACTGCCTCTGCCGCTTTTCTATTCATTGTCTCTGTGTTCCGAAGCTCCTCTATGGAAGCCTCCTTTATCTTCTCTACGGATTTAAATCTTCGAAGCAATGCCTTTCTCCTCTTGTCCCCAATTCCTCCTATGTCATCCAGCACAGAGTGTACCTGGGTCTTGCTTCGAAGGGAACGATGAAATTCAATGGCGAAACGATGAGCTTCATCCTGAATTCTGGTAATAAGCTGGAAACCCTCCGAATGTGTATCTATAGGAAGCTCCCTGTCGCAGAAATATAAACCCCTGGTTCTGTGATTATCATCCTTTACCATGCCACAAACAGGGATATTGATATGAAGCTCCTCTAATACCTTTTCGGCAATATGCACCTGACCTTTTCCACCATCCATCATAATCAGATCCGGAAATCTGGTAAAGCTTCCCAAGCCCTCATCTCCTCCTGTTTTCACTTCCTCTTTTTCTTTTAATCCATGGAGGAAACGTCGGCGCAGTACCTCTTCCATACTGGCATAATCATCCGGCCCAACCACAGTCTTTATCTTAAATTTACGGTAATCGCTCTTCTTTGGTTTTCCTTTTTCGAAAACTATCATAGAACCCACAGAATGATATCCGCTAATATTGGAAATATCAAACGCCTCTACTCTGTTAATATTTTCTAAGTCCAATAACGCTGCAATCTCTTTCATGGCACCGATGGTACGGCCTTCTTCCCTTTTGATCCTCTCCTTATCCTGAGACAGCACCAGGGCTGCATTTCTTTTCGCCAGCTCTACCAATCGTTCCTTGCTTCCCTTCTTTGGCACACGAATGTAAGTATTCTGCCCCCGTTTTTTGCTTAACCATGCCTCTAACAATTCCCGTTCTTCGATTTCTTCCTGTATCAATAATTCTCTAGGTATAAAAGGAGTCCCCGCATAAAACTGTTTGATAAAGCTGGCAATACACTCTCCACGGCTCTCCTGCTCTGAGATATTCATATGAAAATGTTCCCTGCCAATCAGCTTGCCACAGCGAACAAAAAACACCTGCATAATCCCATCCTCCCCGGAGGTTTCCAGGGCAAGAATATCCTTATTTTCCAGCTTATCGCTATCTGTCATCTTTTGTTTTTCGGAGATAAACTGGACGCTTTTGATTAAATCTCGATAAATAATCGCTTCCTCGTACTCCATATTTTCAGATGCCTCATTCATCTTCTGTGTCAGTTCCTGAAGGGTCTCCTTATAGTTCCCATTCAGAAAATCTATCACCTTTTTAATATTGCTCTGATAGTCTTCCTTAGAAATATAATGATTACATGGAGCATCACACTGCTTCATGTGGTAGTACAGGCAAGGTCTGTCGTTGTTCTCTCCCTCTTTGATACTCTTAGAGCAGGTGCGAATTTTATACATTTTCCGAAGCAGTTCCAAGGTATCCTTTACCGCCTGAGCATTGGTATAGGGACCAAAATACTTGGATTTATCCTTTTTTGCCTGACGTGTCATCATCACTCTTGGGTATGCTTCCCCTACAGTAATCTTTATATAAGGATAGGTCTTGTCATCCACCAGCATGGTATTGTACTTTGGTCTGTGCTCCTTGATTAAATTACATTCTAATACCAGCGCCTCCATCTCCGAGTCGGTTATGATATACTCAAATCTTGCAATATGACTTACCATCTGTTGAATCTTGGCTGTTTTATTTCTGCTGCTTTGAAAATACTGACGAACACGATTCTTTAAGCTCACTGCCTTCCCTACATATATGATTTCATCTTTGGCATCATGCATAAGATAAACTCCCGGTGATGCCGGGAGTTTCTTCAACTCTTCTTCTATATTGAATTCTTTGTTATATGAATTTGTAATCAGATGTTCTGACATACCTCTTACCCTTTACTTTCAGTCTCTGTGCTACCTTTCAGTTCTACTACCACACCATCTTTTTGAATCACTTCCGGCTGTGTTGTGTCTGTTTCAACTTTATCCTCACAGATTTCTTGTGTTTTCTCTTCTATCATTTCATTCTTTGCATCATCTTCGCTTGGAATTCCCTTGATTTCATGGAAAATCCTCATAAATTCCTTTCCGGTAATAGTTTCTTTTTCTATCAAAAACTCTGCAATCTTATCCAGGCATTCCCTGTTTTCTGTCAAAAGCTCTTTTGCTCTGTCATAGCTTTCCTTTAACAAAGCCATAACTTCCTTGTCAACCTCCGCTGCTGTGGCGTCTGCACACTGCATAGAAGCTTTATTGCTTAAGTATTTGCTTTCCACGGTTTCCAATCCCATTAAGCCAAATTTTTTCGACATACCATACTGTGTTACCATGGCTCTGGCAATATCCGTTGCCTTTTCAATATCATTGGAAGCTCCGGTGGTAACGTTTCCAAATACAATTTCTTCCGCTGCACGACCTGCAAGAAACTTCACCAACATGGTTCTCAACTCTGCTTCCGTGTTCAAAAACTTTTCTTCTTCTGGTACATTCATAACATATCCCAGGGCGCCCATGGTTCTTGGCACAATGGTAATCTTCTGTACCGGTTCTGCATCTTTTTCCAGGGCAGAAATCAATGCGTGGCCCACCTCGTGGTAAGAGACAATCCTTCTCTCTTCCAGACTCATAATACGGTCCTTTTTCTCTTTCCCCACCAATACTACTTCCACAGCCTCAAATAAATCTGCCTGAGACACCAACTTTCTTCCCTGCTTTACAGCATTGATGGCTGCTTCGTTAATCATATTGGCAAGGTCTGAACCTACCGCACCAGAAGTCGCCAAAGCAATGGCATCCAAATCCACACTTTCATCCATCATCACATCCTTCGCATGGACCTTTAAAATCTCCACACGTCCCTTTAAGTCCGGTTTATCTACAATCACACGGCGGTCAAATCGTCCCGGACGGAGTAAGGCTTTATCTAATACTTCCGGACGATTGGTGGCTGCCAAAATCAAAATACCTTTGGATGTGTCAAAGCCATCCATCTCAGCTAACAGCTGGTTTAAGGTCTGTTCACGCTCACTGTCTCCACCATATCTGGCATCTCTGCTCTTACCTATGGCATCAATTTCATCTATAAAGATAATACATGGAGCAGCCTTTTCCGCTTCCTTAAATAAATCACGTACACGGGAGGCACCTACACCCACAAACATTTCTACGAAATCAGAGCCTGCCATGGAAAAGAATGGTACATGTGCCTCCCCAGCTACTGCTTTGGCAAGCAGGGTTTTACCGGTTCCCGGAGGTCCCACCAAAAGGGCTCCCTTTGGCAGCTTGGCACCAATAGCACTGTATTTTCCCGGATTGTGAAGAAAATCTACCACTTCCTGCAAAGATTCCTTTGCCTCATCCTCTCCTGCCACATCTTTAAAGGTGACTCCCGTCTCCTTTTCCACGTAGACCTTGGCATTGCTTTTTCCAACACCCATCATTCCGCTGCCCTTTGCCATCTTGCTAAACAAAAAGCTAAGCAACATCCACATGATTACCAACGGTATAATAGTCATCATAAGAGACTCCAAAAATCCTGTTCTGTCAGGAATCTGTCCCTTAACACTAACCCCGGCATCCATAAGTTTCTGTGGTAGATTTTCATCATCCACAATCCCTGTGTAATATATCATAATGGGAGTTGCCAGCACACGATCCGTTTTGGTTGTTTTTGGTGTAATCACAATAGAGTCTGTACCTATCACCACACTTTTTACCTGGTCATCTTCTACCATTTTCATAAATTCATTATAGGTAATCTCTTTTTTGGTGCTGTCCGTCACCAAATTATTTACAAAACTAAAAATTAACAGCGTAATAACCGCCGCCACAACAAGAATTACTGCGGTCTGTGGTCCTTTATTGTCCGGCTTTTTGTTCTGGTTATTTCCTCCATTAAAATTATTTTTATCCATAATCTATCCTCCAATCTATTCTGTTCGATTTTTCATCATGGTCATAACAATTTGACGTAGTCTAAACTGCTACTAACAGGCGATTATATAGCTTTAAACCACCAAAATCTGTCTTTTGTGTCCTAGGTTATAGTATATGGATTTTTTTCGTATAAATCAACCTAAAGATTGTGAAATTTTAAACATAATTATAAATCTTTTCTAAAATTGTGTTAATGTTCCGCTTTATTTGTGTTATACTAGAGCCTAGATTTGTATTTATATCTATTTGGGACTGAAATCGTACGAGCCAAGACAATTCTATTTTGTAAGAAAGAAGGGATTTTCGTGTACAGAGCAGATTCGCTGAAAGCAGAAGAATTTATGGATGATGGGGAAATTTTAGACACACTGGAATATGCCCACAGGAACAAAAATAATGTAGGACTCATTGATGAAATTCTTGCAAAAGCAAGGAAGAGAAAAGGACTGTCCCACAGGGAGGCAATGGTGCTTCTAGACTGTGAGATTCCAGAAAAAATCCAGGAAATCTATGAACTGGCAGAACAGATAAAGAAAGATTTTTATGGCAACCGTATTGTAATGTTTGCACCGCTTTATCTGTCAAATTACTGTGTCAACGGTTGCCTATACTGTCCATACCATTTAAAAAACAAACATATTTCAAGAAAAAAATTAACCCAGGAGGAAATTCGCAGGGAAGTGATTGCACTTCAGGATATGGGACACAAGCGCCTGGCCATTGAAGCTGGCGAAGACCCG
The DNA here is from genome assembly GCA_902767135.1 of uncultured Lachnospiraceae bacterium. Lineage (GTDB taxonomy): Bacteria > Bacillota > Clostridia > Lachnospirales > Lachnospiraceae > RUG11237. The sequence goes on from CACXGE010000095.1 coordinate 6,902, forward strand.
GTAAACAATCCCATCGAATACATTCTCGAAAGCATCCAGACAATTTACAGCATCAAACATAAAAACGGAGCCATTCGAAGAGTTAACGTAAATATCGCTGCCACTACAGTGGAGAATTACAAAAAATTGGCTGATGCGGGTATTGGTACTTATATTTTATTTCAGGAGACCTATCACAAGCAAACCTATGAAACCCTTCATCCAACAGGGCCAAAGCATGACTATGCCTATCACACAGAGGCCATGGACCGGGCCATGGAAGGAGGCATTGATGATGTGGGCATCGGTGTACTGTTTGGTCTGGAAAAATACCGCTATGAATTTGTGGGATTGTTAATGCATGCAGAACACTTAGAAGCTGTCCACGGTGTAGGTCCTCACACCATCTCTGTACCCCGGGTTCGAAAGGCGGATGATATTGACCCGGATGCCTTTGACAACGGCATTGACGATGACACCTTTGCAAAGATTGTGGCATGCATCCGTATCAGTGTTCCTTACACTGGAATGATTATATCCACCAGGGAAAGCCAAAAATGCCGGGAAAGATTGCTGCACCTTGGGGTTTCTCAGATTAGCGGTGGTTCCAGAACCAGTGTGGGTGGTTATGAAAAAGAAGAGCTTCCAGAGGAAAATTCAGCACAGTTCGATGTAAGTGACACCAGAACCTTAGACCAGGTAGTTCAGTGGCTTATGGAATTGGGATATATCCCCAGCTTTTGCACTGCCTGCTACCGCATGGGACGTACCGGAGACCGGTTTATGAGTTTATGTAAAAGCGGCGAAATTCAAAACTGTTGTCACCCCAATGCCTTGCTTACCCTCCAGGAATATTTACAAGACTACGCCTCTACAAAAACCAGGGAAATTGGTGAGAAACTCATCGAAGAAGAAATGAAAAAAATTCCTAAGGAAAAGGTAAGGGAAACCGCAATGAAATATCTTGAGCTTATCACACATCAGGGACAAAGAGATTTTAGATTTTAGATTTTAGATTTTAGATTTTGACTTTTGATTTAAAAAAATATATGTAATAGGGGGCCATGTTATGTCACTAAACCAAACACCATCAGCAGAGAGAGTTCACATTGCATTATTCGGAAAAAGAAATGTAGGGAAATCCAGTATTATCAACGCTATTACCAATCAGGAACTGTCCATTGTATCGCCCACGGAAGGGACCACCACGGATCCTGTCTACAAATCCATGGAAATTCTCCCTTTAGGTCCTGTGGTTTTAATCGACACTGCAGGGTTAGATGACGATGGTGTCCTGGGAGCACAGCGCATCCAGAAAAGTTATCAGGTACTAAATAAAACAGACATTGCAGTCTTAATTGTAGACAGTACCAGAGGATTGTCCCAATTAGATTATGATCTGATTGAGCGTTTTCACAAAAAAGAGCTACCCTTTGTGATTGTTTTTAATAAAGCGGATGTGTGCGCCCCCCCCATCCCTTACGATATGAAAGAGCACTGCATCGGTGTCAGCGCAAATTCCGGCTATCACATCAAGGAATTAAAGGAACTGATTGCCAAAATGATTCCTCCAAGGGACAGCACCAAACGGATTGTAGGGGATTTGATTGAGCCATGTGACCTGGTGATTCTTGTCATCCCTGTGGATTCCTCTGCCCCAAAGGGGCGGCTGATTCTCCCTCAGCAACAGACCATACGGGATATTTTAGATGAGCACGCCGGCTGTATCTGCGTACAACCCCAGGAGCTTTCCCTCCTGCTATCCAGACTGAATATAAAGCCCAGAATGGTAATTACTGACAGTCAGGCCTTTGACCAGGTAGCCAGGATAGTACCAATAGATATTCCCCTGACTTCCTTTTCCATTTTGTTTGCCAGATATAAGGGAAATTTGTCCAGACTGGTTCAGGGAGCCAAAGCCCTGGATTACCTCCAGGATGGAGACAGGGTTTTGATTAGCGAAGGCTGTACCCATCACAGACAATGTGAAGATATCGGCACTGTAAAACTGCCGGGCTGGATTAAAAACCATACCAGTTGCCAGCTAAACTACGAATTTACCAATGGACAACAGTTTCCTGAACAGCTTTCTAAATATAAACTAATTATCCACTGTGGTGGTTGTATGCTAAATGAACAGGAAATGAAACATCGACTCACCCAGGCTGAGCGCTACCATGTTCCCATCACAAATTATGGAACCGCCATCGCCTATATGCATGGCATCTTGAAGCGTTCTCTCTCTCTCTTTCCAGAAGTATTGGATTTGCTGGATAATTAAGGGAAGAGAAAACGCAGTGCGGTGGCACTGCGTTTTCTCTTCCCTATTTCTTCTTTTGTTGATTCGTCTAATGGCGAAACTAATCCTCTTCTGCCTCTACCAACTCAACTTTTACTTTCAAGCCAACTGCGCTGGCATAGCGCATCATCCCTTCTAAGCTTGGAGTATATCTCATGGACTCAATTCTGGCAACATTTGCACGTTTCATCCCAATTTTGTCTGCCACATTCTGTTGTGACATTCCCTTACTTTTTCGGCATTCTACCAATCGTCTGATAATTCTTTCACCGATTTCCTTCTTTTCTGCCTGAAGATTTAACTCCCGTTCCTGAACTTTGTCTGTTTCAACGTTACTCATGTGTTAACTCCTTTTTGCTTACAATGATTTCATTTGCATATTATACAACTAAACGATATTGTAGCAATGCAAATGTTAAAAGTCAATACTTAGAAAAAAATAATAAAAAATTTTTGTAGCAAAAGATTGCCTGTGTACAGCAATTATCAACATTCCACCTTCAAAATCTGAGCTTTTCCATGTAGTTTGATCGGAATGGAGTTAGCCGGGAGAAACATACAATCTCCTTTATAGAAATTAATCATTCCACCATCTTCCCAGTACATCACGCCGCATCCTTTCGTACACAAAAGCACCTGAAAAGAATTGCTTCCTGTCTGAAACTGTGCCATTTCCCTACAGATTTCCGTATTTAGCAACATCCTCTCTACCTGGAAATATTGACATCGGCTCAACAATTCTGTGGCATACCCTTTTTTAAAACGCAACACTCTCATAGGCTGCTTTGGCTCCTTGCTGCTTTTTAGATTAGCCACTTCCAATGCCTTTTCCACATGCAGCTCTCTTTTTTTTCCATTTTTGTCAACCCTGTCATAATCATACATACGGTAGGTGAGATTGGAATTTTCCTGAATTTCTGCAATCAGTGCCCCAGCGCCAATGGCGTGCACTGTCCCTGCCTCAATAAAGAACACATCGTTCTTTTTGATGGGTACCTTTTGCAAATGCTTTTCCAACACCCCCTTTTCAATGCTATCTCGCAAAGTCTCTTTTGTCACGTCATGATGAAAACCATATACTAATTTTGCATCCTTGGTAGCATCTAAGACATACCACATTTCTGTTTTTCCCAAAGAACCATTTTCGTGAATTCTTGCATACTCATCGTCCGGGTGAACCTGTACAGATAAATCTTTCCTGGCATCTATAAACTTAATCAAAATGGGGAGCTCTCTATCGCTATCCGGGTGGGTCCCCAGAAACTCCGGGTGTAATGTTAACACCTGCTTTAAATCCATACCAGAAAACTCTCCCGATGCCACCATGCTCACACCATCTGGGTGGGTGGAACATTCCCAGGTTTCTGCCAGGGGTTCCATCTGAATATTCTTTGCAAAATCTTCATTTAAACGGTTTCCTCCCCAGAGATAATCTTTTGCTGCAGGTTTTAACAAAAATGGCTTACAATTCAAATTCAAACTCGTATTTTTGTTTGTCATCCACCCGAATCTCCTTACCTATCTGTACCTCAATGATTTTTAATTCTGTTTTTGCAATAATGGTATGACGGCATCCTGCTTCCATGGTAATCACATCCCCTGCTTTTACCTCCTGCTGCATACCATCCACAATGGCAGTTCCCTGACCAGAAATAATATTCCAGATTTCATCCCTGCGTTCATGGCTGTGGTAGTTCATCTTGTGTCCCGGATTCAGGGTTACCTTTATGGTCATGCTTTCCTCTTCCACATCAACCACACGGAAACTTCCCCAGGACTTATCTGCAAACATGACCTGACCATCCAACTGTTCTACAATCGGCTTGATATAACTGGACTGTTCTTTGTCCGATACCAGAATTCCTTCCGGTGAGGCTGAGACTACTACATCCTTTAATCCCATACACACCACCGGCATATCCAGTTCATTTACCACATGGACGTTTTCACAGGTGTCATTTAAAATGGCCTCTCCTACGCTGTCATCTTCCATAGCTTCCGTTAAAGTATTCCAGGTTCCTAAGTCCTTCCATTCCCCCTGAAATCTCATCACCTGTATCCTGTCTTCCTTCTCCACCACTGCGTAATCAAAGCTGATTTTTGTCAAGGTCCCGTACTTGGCATACAAATCATCATAATCTGTAAAATCAATCAGTTCGTGAGCCTTTTCCAGAACATATTTTAATTTATAGGCAAACACACCACCATTCCATAATGCACCTTCCTTTATGTAGGCTTGGGCTGTCTTGGCATCCGGCTTTTCCTTAAAGGTTTTTACCATATCCACCGGTTGTGTACCCATCGGTATAATATATCCATATTTTTCACTGGGGTAGGTGGGTTCAATCCCCATAAGCACCAGATTTGCCTCACCCTTTTGCGCTTGGTTTCCCAGTTCCTCTAAAGCTTTAAAGTATTCGTCTTCCACATATGGGTCCACCGGACACACCACAACTGCCTCCTCTAAGGAAACTCCCTGAACATAGTGTAGATAAGCAGTGGCAAGTACAATGGCAGGAAACGTATCCCTTCTGCAGGGTTCCACACTGATGCCCACATCGTCCCCTAACTGATTGTGAATTGCAGATACCTGGGTCTTCGAAGTGGCTATGGTTACTGTGGCATCCTTATCCACCCGTTTAATCTGGTGATAAACCCGCTGAACCATGGACTCATACTGTCCATCGTCCCCTTTAAATATTTTGATAAACTGCTTGGAACGTATATCATTTGAAAGTGGCCATAATCTTTTTCCGGAACCACCGGACAACAATACAATATTCATTCCTATCTCCCCCTCTTTTATCTCTCTGCACGCATAGGATTGTTTAAGAAGTCTTCATAGGAGAGACGGATTCCATCTTCCAATTCTGTCTTATATTTCCATCCTAATTTTTCTGCCTTGCTTACATCCAGTAGTTTTCTTGGGGTACCATTTGGCTTTGTGGTATCCCAACGAATTTCTCCGTCATATCCTACTACCTTTGCCACCAGCTCTGTTAATTCCTTGATAGACAATTCCTTACCAGTTCCTGCATTCACAGTTTCGTCTCCACTGTAATTGTTCATTAGGAATACACACAAATTTGCCAAGTCATCTACATACAAAAATTCACGAAGTGGAGAACCATCTCCCCAACAGGTTACGTATGGCAGATTCTGCTCCTTTGCTTCATGGAAACGCCGTATCAATGCCGGCAATACATGGGAATGAGTTGGATGATAATTGTCATTTGGTCCATAGAGGTTGGTTGGCATCAGGGAAATATAGTCCGTACCATACTGCTTATTTAAAAATTCACAGTATTTTAACCCTGAAATTTTTGCCAGGGCATAGGCCTCATTGGTCTTTTCCAGTTCCGAGGTAAGCAGACAGCTTTCCGTCATAGGCTGTGGAGCCATGCGGGGATAAATACAGGAGGAACCAAGAAATTCTAATTTCTTACATCCATTTTTCCAGGCTGCATGAATCACGTTCATCTCAAGAATCATATTCTCATACATAAAGTCAGCAAGAGCAGACTGATTTGCCACAATTCCTCCTACCTTTGCCGCTGCCAAAAATACATATTCCGGCTTTTCTTTGGCAAAAAATTCTTCTACCGCTTCCTGTCTGGTCAAATCTAATTCGCTGTGGGTTCTTGTGATAATATTATGATAACCCTGTCTTTCTAACTCTCTTACAATGGCAGAACCCACCATTCCCCTATGACCTGCCACATATATTTTTGCATTCTTTTCCATCCTTCATTCCTCCCCTAGGCATTCTTTAAGGCCGCTTCCTTTTTTGCAAGTGCACGGTCATGTTCTGCCATAATACGAACCAGTTCTTCGTAGCTTGTCTTTTGTGGATTCCATCCAAGGACTGTCTTTGCCTTTGTGGGATCTCCCCAAAGATTATCTACATCTGTTGGGCGGAACCACTTTGGATTGACACATACCAACATCTTTCCAGTCTCGGCATCGTATCCTTTTTCATCCACTCCGCTTCCTTCCCAGCGTATCTTAATTCCATTGGCCGCAAATGCCTTCTCAGTAAAATCACGTACCGTATGCTGTTCTCCTGTGGCGATAACAAAATCTTCCGGTGTATCATGCTGAAGAATCATCCACATACATTCCACATAATCCTTTGCATATCCCCAATCCCGAAGAGAATCCATATTGCCCAATTCCAAATGGTCCTGAAGTCCTTCTGCAATACGTCCGGCAGCCAGGGTAATCTTACGGGTCACAAAATTCTCGCCACGTCTTTCGGATTCGTGATTAAATAAAATTCCACTGACAGCAAACATTCCGTAAGCTTCCCGATACTCTTTTGTAATCCAGAAACCATACTGTTTTGCCACTGCATAGGGACTGTAGGGATGGAATGGTGTGGTCTCACGCTGTGGAACTTCCTCTACTTTTCCATATAATTCTGAAGTCGATGCCTGATATATTTTTGTCTTCTTGGTCAACCCTAAAATACGAACTGCCTCCAGGATTCGTAACACTCCGATGGCATCCACATCCCCGGAATATTCCGGTACATCAAAAGATACCTGTACATGGGACTGGGCAGCCAGATTATAGATTTCGTCCGGCTGTACCAGAGAAATAATGCGAATCAGGGAACAGGAGTCCGATAAATCACCTTCATGCAATGTGATAGAATTTGCCTGTATCAAGTGATCTATTCTTGCTGTATTGGAAATCGAAGCACGCCTTACAATTCCGTGAACCTCATACCCTTTATCTAACAAAAATTCTGCCAGATAAGAACCATCCTGTCCTGTAATACCTGTAATTAACGCTTTTTTACTCATTTTATCTCCTTTCGGGGACGTTCCTTTTGTCACAAGGATTGTCCCATTGTCATGAATATCTATACTATGTTTGGAAGTGTATCATAAGTTTACCCACAAGATTAGTAAAAATATTGACTTTTTATTGGATTATATTGACTTTTATATTTTTGATATACTTTAACCCTCCTTTACATTTTCCCCGGTCTTAGGGTATATTGCCTACTATGCTGCAAGGGATGAATATGTGATGGAACGTGAGCTTGCCACCGGGAAAGACTTTGCAGATATTGTGATGATAGCAGAATACACCGGGGAGATTCTTCTTGTTGGGTTGAATTATGAGAGCGACAGTAAGTCAGAGAATTACAAGAAGCATAGATGCGTCACTGAGTAATTGCCCAATTTTTGTTAAATGCACATTTTTGCACGGTCAGCGCAGTAAATGCGCAGACCTGCCTGAACTGATACGAAACTTCCACCTCAAAATTGAGACCACTATAAATGTATACCATGGAAGTTTCGTAAAGCTGATGCACACAAATCAGAGATTTGGCGCAGGTACGAACCTTACAGTAAATGTAAGGTTCTGATTGAA
>CACXGE010000096.1 GCA_902767135.1 uncultured Lachnospiraceae bacterium
GGTTCTTACAGGCATATTATAATGAATTTTCTCCTGATTCTCAATGCCTAATATCACATATTCTGTTCCAGCAGTGGATTTTTTTATTACATCCCGATATTGACTCACCCGTAATATTCTTTTCTTTTTACCTTTATTTTTCTCCTCTTCATTATTGTTATTTCTTACGCGTAATTTTGGCGAACGCCGGATGGATGCTTTTGCATCCTGGACAGGTATTGAGACCTGTGGGATAATCATATCATTTTAGGTGACTGGATTCCATTCTTTTGACTGAAGTTTTTTATTTTTGTAGGGTTTAGCACTGGGATTTTTCTTTATAGTGAATTTTTTACAAAATTTTGTAGGAAAACGGGGTCGTATCCTGTAAAGATGGATACGACCCCGTTTTCCATGGGAAGGTTATCTGCCTTCACTGATTCTACGAACCCAGTTCGCCGTTCCATCCATTCACTTCCTCCAATGCTGTACTCGCCTATAAATTCTGTATCTATAACAAAGCTGGCCATTGCCTGCTTGGTGGTGTTGCACATATGATATAATAGGGCTTCTTATCTCCTCTTTAGGTTTTTATGACTCCTCTAAAGCCGTCCCCCTGATTCACTGTGCATTGTCGTCAATGGCTGTCCCTACATTGGGCTTGATATAATTTTCATAGGCATACCCCCAAAGCTTTGGAGCTCCCTTTTGTATATTCACATTCCTACTTAATATCTGTGAAAGTTCTACTCCATGCTCTGCCCACGCCTTGCCCCCACTTTTATGATTCAACATAATGGGCTGGATTCTGTCTAGTGCATTGGCAAAGTTTGCCTCCGGTGTCTCATTTGCCTCAAATTCTTCCCACAAATCCCAAAGCTTTTTCTCTTGATCTTCTGGCAGCAGACCAAAGATTCGTTTTGCCGCTGCCTCCTCCCTTGCTCTTTTCGTCTTATTTCCCTCCGTGTCATAAGCGTAGGTGTCCCCTGCATCAATCTCCACCAAATCGTGAACCAGCACCATGGAAATCACCTGTAGCACATCCACATCTTCCTTGGCATACTCTGACAAAAACACTGCCATCAAAGCCAGATGCCAGGAGTGTTCTGCATCATTTTCCTTCCTTTCTCCATTGGTGATATAGGACTGTCTTCCTATCGTCTTTAGTTTATCTACCTCTGCGATAAATTCCATCTGGGCTAACAATCGTTCCATTTCATCATCCTCACTTTCTCTTATTGTTACTGTACACACAATGTGTGCACAGTAACGATTTCAGCCCATTGAAAATGCATCTAGGATGCATGGGGCTGAAATTTCGCACAATACCATTCTTGGCGCATAGCTTAACAGCAAGTGTTAAGCTTGCGTCTGTACAGTAACCTTTTATTAATGCTTATTATTTTTGACAATATGCCATGTCAATTTTCTTTGTTTGTATCTGTTCAGAACTACTGAACAGATACGTAAAATCGGGCAATGCTTACGCATGCAAAATTGCCCGATTTTTGTTAAATACACATTTTCACACGGTCAGCGCAGTAAATGCGCAGATCTGCCTGAACTGTTACTTATTTTTGACAATTTGCCAATCTTTCCATTGTCAAATTTCTTTATTTCTGCTAAACTACCTCTATGAGTGTTACCATAACGGTAGGCGGTTTGCCCTCTTTCAGAGGGACTGTGACCCTCTGTTTATATAGATATCTACATATTCTGTGGAAATTTGTACGAAAGAGGGTGTTGCCAATGTTGACTATTGATAGTCTGATTACAGTTATCAGTCTTGTGCTGACAGCTTTTGGACTCGGCTATTCCATCGGAAGCAATCATAAAACACAAAAATAACCGCCCTGTCTCCAAACTAAGCGGTTATTTTTATATCCAATTACTTTGGGCTAACCGTCTATCGGTAGCACTCTTTTCATCTTCTATTCTAATTACTTGAAATTAAAATGTCAATAAATTTATTGCTTTTTTACCCCCCCCACCAAAAGAACACATAAAAAAGACCAGTAATCCTCAACCGACTACTGATCCTTTCCTTCATATATTTTTTATAAAATTTGTGTCAAACTTGTGTCAAATTGACACCAAAACTTCCGAAACCCTTGATTTTACTGGGTTTAATCGCATGTATAAGGCATTAAAGCAACGTGACGTGCTCTCTTGATCGCTACTGTTAAAGCTCTCTGATGCTTTGCACAGTTTCCTGTAATTCTTCTAGGAAGAATCTTTCCTCTTTCAGACACGTATCTCTTTAACTTGTTTGTGTCCTTGTAATCGATAACATTATCTTTACCACAGAATACACAAACTTTTTTTCTTCTACGTCCGCCTCTTCTCTTCATTGGAGAATCAGCTCTATCACTCTTTGTAAAAGCCATTGTTTTGACCTCCTTTAGTCTTATTCTATCGCCTTAAGGCATCCTATTCAAATGGTAGTATGTCGTCTACACCTTCTGGTATATTCATGAATCCGTCACCTGCATCACCATTCGGCTGTGCCGGTGCCATTGGTCTTGTTGTCACAAATCCCGATTCACTGGCTGCCGCTTTGCTCTCTGCAAATTCCTGATCCTCTACAACTACCTCAGTGGTATAAACTTTCTGTCCTTCTTTATTTGTATAACTTCCAGTCTGTATTCTACCGGAAACAACCATCTTTGTTCCCTGGTGTAGATATTTCTCTGCAAATTCAGCACCTTTACCGAACACCACACAGTTGATAAAATCTGCTGTCTGCTCTGTACTGTTTGCATCACGTCTTGCAAATCTTCTATCCACCGCTAAGGTGTATCTTGCAATTGCTAATGACGAATCGCTACCCGAGTAACGAACTTCTGGATCTCTTGTTAATCTTCCCATAAGAATGACTTTGTTCATACTATCTCCTCTTTCTATGCTTCCTGTCTAACGCATAAGTATCTGAGCACGTTTTCCATAATACGAACTCTTCCTTCAAGTTCTGCTGGAACACTTGCCTCAGCATCGAATTTAATAAAGTAGTAGAATCCTTCTTTCATTTTCTGGATTTCGTAAGCTAATCTCTTCTTACCCCAGTCTTCTACTTCTGTCACGGTACCGCCAAGACGGGCAATATATTCTTTTGCCTGCTCTACAACTGCAGCACGTGCATCATCTTCGATTTTTGCATTGACAACTAACGCTAATTCATACTTGTTCATGCAATCGCACCTCCTTTTGGTCTCTGGCTTCCACTCCTGGCGGAAACAAGGAATTTATAACATATCACAAATCAAAATGATACCATATGATTTTAGATTTTTCAAGCTTTTTTTCGAATTTCCTTTGTATTTTTTTCCACTAATTTTCTTGCGATCATAATCTGATGTCCACATCCGGTGCATTTTAAGCGAAAGTCCGCTCCTACCCGCAGGATTTCCCACTCTTTCGCCCCACAGGGATGTTTCTTTTTTAATGTGACAAAATCACCTACTTCATATTGTTCCATGCTGTCTTCCTCTTCTTTTTTATTTTCGGGTATCTGTTCAAACTGCTGAACAGATACCCTTTCCCATTGTTCTATACCCGTATCTTTGAAAACACTTCACCAATCGGTTCCTGAATTACCAAATCTGCCTTGGAATCCGCCTTAGTTGCCTGCTTGTTTATCAGCACTAAGTATTTCCCCTGAAAATAATCAATCAGCCCCGCTGCCGGATACACTACCAAGGATGTACCACCGATCATCAACATAGCTGCGCTGGAAATTGCCCGTATGGCATTAGATACTGTGTTATTGTCCAAACCTTCCTCATATAGTACCACATCCGGTTTGATGTCTCCTCCACAGTCACACTTTGGCACTCCCTTTGCCTTCAGCATATACTGGGCATCATAAGCCTTGTGGCATACTTCACAATAATTTCGAAGCACCGAGCCATGAAGTTCATATACCGTTTTGCTTCCTGCCTTCTGGTGCAGCCCGTCAATATTCTGGGTAATGACAGCTTTTAGCTTTCCCGCTGCCTCTAACTGGGCCAGTTTTTTGTGGGCATCATTGGGCTCTGCGTCCAGACAGAGCATTTTGTCCTGATAAAAACGGTAAAATTCTTCCTTATGCCGCAGATAAAAGGTGTGACTTAAAATTGTCTCAGGAGGGTAATCATACTTCTGATGGTATAATCCATCTACCGAACGAAAATCCGGGATACCACTTTCCGTGGAGACCCCTGCCCCTCCAAAAAAAACAATATTACTACTTTCATCTATCATTTGCTGTAACCTTGTCTGCTTGTTCTCATCCATTCTGTCCCTCTCCCTTCTCAAACTCTCTGTTCCGCTATCATAAATAATCTATATCTGTCCGGAACCGGAACAGACACTCTATCTGTGCCTTTGTCTCATAACAAAAGACACTGGTAATCCAGGCATGTTCAAAAAAACCGCTGATTTACACCAGCGGTTTGAGTTGCGGGGGCAGGATTTGAACCTACGACCTTCGGGTTATGAGCCCGACGAGCTTCCAGACTGCTCCACCCCGCGATATACTTACTATATTTCGTTCATTTCATACATAGTAGCACTTCTTTTCCTCTTTGTCAAGTTGTGCAGATACTCAAAAAAATCCAGTAAGGTAACAGTTGTTACAGTACACAGGTAGGTATTTTCGGTGGTAGTAGAAGGTAGTATACCCTAAATCTTCCAGCGTTCTCTTAAACTTTCCACCAAAAATTCCTGCGCCTGTTTTTTATAGTGCAAAACCTGATACTCCATTCCCGACTGTCCCCGCTTGGCATTTTCCAAAGCTTTAGCAATCTGACCTTCTGTCAGGGAACTATTGATATACGCTGCGTGAATTCCTGCCCCTCCCGCAGGGTGTCATAGCCGAAATATTTCTTTAAAACCTGGTACTTATCCATATTTATACTCCTCTTGTAATTAATCTATATTTTTATCTTACTTTGGATAAAAATTCCTGTAACCTTGCATTCTTTGGATTCTCAAAAAATTCCTTCGGTTCGCTGTCTTCCTGAATATTCTTTTCGTCTATAAAAAGTACTCTGGTAGCAACCTCTCTGGCAAATCCCATTTCATGGGTTACTACAATCATAGTCATGCCTTCACGAGCCAATTCCTTCATAATTTCCAACACTTCGCCTACCATTTCCGGGTCCAGGGCTGATGTTGGTTCATCGAAAAGAATCACATCCGGATTCATCGCCATGGTTCTTGCTATGGCAATACGCTGTTTCTGACCACCGGATAAATTACCTGGATAGGCATCTGCCTTGTCGGAAAGTCCTACACGCTCCAAAAGCTCATCTGCCTTTTTCGAAGCTTCGTCCTTTCCCATCACCTTTAATTTTACCGGAGCTAACATGATATTTTCTTTTACCGTCATATTCGGGAATAAATTAAACTGCTGAAAAACCATACCGATTTTTTCCCGTACCAGATTGATATTTGTCTTCTTATCTAAAAGATTGATTCCCTCAAAAATAATGGCACCTGATTCTGGTTTTTCCAATAAATTCATGGACCGAAGAAAGGTGGATTTACCACAGCCGGAAGGCCCTACAATGGCAATGACTTCTCCTCTGCAAATAGTTGTATTAATATGGTCTAACACCAGATGGTCTCCATAAAATTTACATAAATCCTTTATCTCAATTAACACTTCCTTATCTTGCATCCTTCATAAGCCTCCTTTCTAAATGGCTCACTCCTGTGGTTAGAACCATTACAATCAGCAGATATACCACTGCCACAGAGCACAATGGAATCAAAGCTTCATAAGTATTGCTTCGAATAATATCTCCTGCCTTGGTCAAATCCATCAAACCAATATAACCTACAATAGAACTCTCCTTTAATAATGCAATAAACTCATTGCACATTGCCGGCAGTGCATTTTTTACTGCCTGAGGAAGAATAATATATCTCATGGTCTGTGCATAGTTGAACCCAAGACTTCTTCCTGCCTCAAATTGTCCGATTTCTATGGACATAATACCGGCACGCACCGCTTCTGCCACATAAGCCGCTGAATTTAATCCAAAAGCAAGCACCGCAGCAATCAGAGGATTTACTTTCACCGAAGCAAACACAACATAATACATAATCAATAACTGCACCATCATAGGCGTTCCACGGAATACCGTCAGATATATTTTTGCAATGGTGTTTAGTGTCTTAATCACTGCCGTTCTATGCTCATTCCTGTCATGGGCAACCCGGATGATGGCAAATACAAATCCTAGGATAATACCAAAAATGCCTGCACATAATGTAATAATAACCGTATTGAACAGACCTAGAGGAATATATTTCCATCTGCCTTGTTCCACAAAGGTCTGATAAAATTTTTCTTTCAGGGATAACCCTTCTGACTCACCGCCATTATTTACGATAATCACCTGTTTTGCAGTAGTGTAAGATTCTGTAAAATCAATGTTTTTCAATCTATCCTCTGTGACAGTCATACCTGCCACACCAATATCAGCCTTGCCGGACTGCACTGCAATAATAATAGAGTCAAACTCCATGTCAGATACTACTAGCTCCATACCCAGTTCATCTGCCACTGCCTGCGCCATATCCACATCAATACCTGTAGCAACACCATTTTCATAATACTCATATGGTGGAAATGCCACATTGGTTGCCATGGTCAGTGTTCCGTTTTCCCTGGTGGTACCTTCCAAAGATTTATAAGGTGTTTTTCCCTTGGTGTCATCACCAATGTAATTACTGATAATCTGCGCTAAAGTACCGTTCTCTTTCAGTTTTTGTAAAGCTTTATTGATAGCTGATGTCAATTCTTTCTTTTCTTTTGCAACGCAGATGGCATATTCTTCCAAAGCGAATTCTTCTTCTAAAATAGACAATTCCGAATTTTTATTTATAAATGTTAATGCCGGCTGCTCATCAATAATGACGCAATCCACTTTTCCCTGTTTTAATGCCTGTACTGCATCTGTTCCCTTATTAAAACGGGTAATTTTCGTTCCTGCTTCATCCCCTTCATAATCTGAAGCATAAATATCACCTGTTGTTCCAATCTGTACCCCGATATTTTTCCCCTCTAAATCATCCACACATGTAATTGCCAGAGTCTTTGCGGATTCACTTTCCTGTTTGCCACATCCTGTGATTGTAACCACAAATAACATAATCACAGCAATACACATAAAGTAACAGCGCAATTTTTTCATTCCTGCCTTCCATAAAGAGTGATTTACTTTCATGCTTTTGTCCTTTCTTTCAACTTTCTTGGTTTACGGACACTATCATACTGTATTTTTGTAAGATTCTCAATCTTTTTCTTTACATCTCCGTAACAGTTCAGCCATAGGCCAAACTGTTACGAAATCGGGCAATGCTTACGCATGCAAAATTGCCCGCTTTTTGTTAAATGCCCATTTTTTGCACGGTCAGCGCAGTAAATGCCTCCTCTTGCGTAAAACCAAAAGAAGTTTCGTACTTATCCGATGTAGTAGTAACTACTTCAAGATTGTTTAAATCCGAAAAGATAGATTCTTTACTGACACGGGTAATCCCAGTCATAATCCCTCTTGCCATATAAGGGTTTGTCTTGAACGTAGAATTGAACAGACTTCTAGTAAAAGCCACCAGTTCATCCCAAAATCCCTGTACATAAGCTTCCTGCATGGGAGTGTCATATTCATCCAATAAAATAATCACCTTTTTCCCATAATATCGCTGCAAATAATCGGACAGCTGATAAAGTGCTGATGTTGCATCACTATCACTTATCTCCATAGCCAGAATCCGATCAAAAAATGCCTTGTCTGCCTCTATTAATACGTCACTTTCTTTCAAAAAGGAGTATTTAATATACAAATTTCTTAATATCTGACATATTTTTTCTCTGGTTTCAATATAACCTGACTCTTTCACCCTTGCAAAGGACAAATAAATTACAGGGTAAGTTCCCTGTAATTCTCTATACTTTTCCTCTTTCCAAATAGAAAGCCCCTCAAACAACTCCCCTCTGTCCTTGTATTCCACAGAAAAGAACTGCTCTAGCATACTCATATTTAAGGTTTTTCCAAATCGTCTTGGACGGGTGATAAGGGTTACACTGTCGCCGCTTTCCCACCACTCTTTTATAAACGATGTCTTATCAATATAAAAATAGTTTCCTTCTATAATCTCTCCAAAACTCTGTATTCCAATTCCCACTGTTTTTGCCATAATGATTTACGCCTCCCTTTTATGTTTCCTATGGAGTAAAAAAATCCGCTATACTATTCTGCTTACTAGTATAGCGGATTTGGGGGGAAATTACAAATCAAATTGCTTTTGCTATATGTTGTTACTGGAAAAGATGTTACTGTACAGACGCAAGCTTAACACTTGCTGTTAAGCTATGCTCCAAAAATGATATTGCGGGAAATTTCAACCCCATGCATCGCAGATGCATTTTAAATGGGATGAAATCGTTACTGTGCACACAAAGTGTATACAGTAACGAAAAGATTGTGTATAAAAATAGACATTTTTTTACCAATTGTATATAATGTGATTATATCTGTTCATAGCTGAACAGATACGTAAATGGGGCAATGCCTACGCATGAAAAATTGCCCCATTTTTGTAAATTATACATTTTTACACGGTCACAGCAGTAAATGCTGAGACCTGTACTGAATAGATACATGTTTTATAAACTATGACCAAACACAAAGAGGAGAGTGCCTATGGAGCTTAATATAGACCAAATTCGGATTGTAAATCAAAGGCCAAACGGCCATTGTCTGGTGAAAGGGGTTGCTGGAAGTGGCAAAACTACTGTAGCAGTAAATCGCATTCCAACTTTACGAAACCACTACATACAATCCGGTGAGAAAATTCTGATTATTACATACAACAAAACTTTAATCAACTACACGAAATACCTGATGGATTTTGTAGACCTTCAGCAAAATCTCTTTTTTGAAGCGGACCCGTGTACGTTCATTGATATCCGCACCATTGACAGTATTATAACAAAATATAATCTGAAAAATGCCCCGGAGGTTCAGCTTGCCGACAAACAGGCAGTAAAAGAAGCCATGAAACAGGCAATTCACACAGTACATAAATCCTATGCAGATTCCACTTTGCTCTCTGTACAGAATCTTCAGTTTCTGACAGAAGAGATTGACTGGATAAAATCCTGCCGCTATCTAGAACGGGAAACTTACCAGAACGTGGACCGTCAGGGAAGAATGAGTGTAGGGGAAAATCGTTTTCGCCTTTCAAAAAATTCCCAGGTACGAAATGAAATTTTTGACTTGTACCTTACCTACGAAGCTATCTTGGAAAAAGAAAAGCTTGTAGACTTTAAAACCAGTGCACTGCGCCTGTTGGAAGCTTTTGAGCAGAGTAAAATTGTTCCCGAAAAATATCCCCACATTATTGTGGATGAAAGTCAGGATTTAACCAGAGTACAGTTAGAACTGCTACATTATTTATATGATGACAGCAAACCTACCAACAGCATTATGTTTATTGCAGACGCCGCCCAAAGCATCTACACTCACTCCTGGCTTTCCAACCAGAGCTTTAAAAGTGTGGGCTTTGATATGTCGGGAAAATCCAGCATTTTGTCTAAGAATTACCGGACTACTTTTGAAATTGCCAAAGCTGCTTATTCTCTCATGCAGCACGATGACAGTCTAAATACTAATGACAATTTTGTACAGCCCACCGCCATTGAACGCCATGGAAAAAAGCCTGTATTAAAGGGATTTTCTGACCAGACAAAAGAGGCAGAATACATCGCTTCCCAAATCAGGCTCCTGTCCTTAAACTATTCTTTAAAGGATATGGTAATACTTAGCGTGTCCACAACTTACCTGACACATTTGCAGGACTATTTGGTACATCACGGAATTGATGCAGAGGTATTTTCCAAGAGCACCATTGATTTTTCCGCAAATAAAGTAAGGCTGATTACCCTTCATTCCATCAAAGGATTAGAGTTTCCGGTTGTTTTCATTGCAGGAGTCAACAAGGGACAGCTTCCGGTATCTGATGAGCAGATTCCTTTAGGAAGAAAACTGCTGTATGTAGGTATGACCAGAGCCAAAGAATTACTTTATTTAACTCATACGGTGGAACCCTCTATGTATATCAAAGAGTTGGATGCAACCCTTTTAGATACGGCAGATGCACCATTTTCCTGTGTATATAAAGTGGCGCTGGAGGATTATAAATATACTGACAAAATACAAAACATAAACTCCCGTGAGGAAATGGTGCGCCAGTGGATGTTACACGAACTTCACCAACGCTTGTCCTATCCTTATGCATCTATGGATATTGAATATCCGGTGCAGGATCGTTCTGCCTCAGGTTTTGCAGATATTGTGATTTTTGATGAAAATAGGCATCCCTTAATTTTTGTGGAGGTAAAAAGTCCCGGGGAAAACATGGAACGTGCAATAAAACAGCTTCAATCCTATCTTTCCTGCGAGCCTAGTGTGATGTACGGAGTTGTTTCCGACGGGAATCATACACGGCTTCTAAAGCGTGAAACAAACAGCAATATATTTACCGAGACCCAGGCTCTGCCGGAATTTTCCAAACCAAACGGCAGGCTTTACCGCACCTACACCTATCACAATTTAAAAGGCAATATTACCTACTGCTGTAAGACGAATGCAGAAGATCACGAAGATGTTATCTTAGAAAACAGCACTTTCCGAGAGACTATTGTGGAATTTTCTTATGAAAAAGTAGTCCGCTGTGGAACCGTGGCCGCCGGAGCCCTCCACTATGTTTCCAGTGAAGGCTGCAAAAATATTCTGTTGCCGGATGTATTTGACATCCATGCAGATAAGCATTTTCTCTTAAAAGTCTCGGGAGACAGTATGACCGATTTTGGTATCGAAGACGAAGATATGATTGTTGTTCAGAAACAGTCTTATGCAAATGCAGGGGATATCGTGGTTGCTGGAGATAAAACTACCAACGAAGCCACTTTAAAAAGATATTATCCAAGTTCTTCTATGGTCACACTAATTCCCGGCAACTGCCACTATGAGCCAATTCTGATAGAACCGGAAAACTTATTTATCAACGGTGTTGTTGTGGGAGTGATGAAAGATATGGGGACTACAAGACTGTAGTCCCCTAGCGGTACAGCGAACCGGGTTTGCTGTACCATCATTAACAACTCCATTTTTCAATCACACAAGTGTGTTTCTTGCTCTCTTTATCATAGTTAATCCCCACCAAAAGCAGATTGCCATGATATGTTTCCAGACTTTCCACATACTTCTTTTCCTTAATCTGGGCGATTGCTCCCTCTGGGGATTTATCATATTTTAATTCCACAATCATTGCCGGTTTATCTGAGTACTTCTTCGGCAGATATACAATATCTGCAAATCCTTTGCCTGTTGGAAATTCACGGATTTTCATATACTCTTTCATGGCATTATAGTAGGCTATTGAAACCACACAGCTTAGAGAATTTTCGTCATTATAAGTAAGGATTGAGGTATTCTCACTGTGTACCGCATCCAGAATGTCCGCCACGGCTTCTGAATCCTCATTCCATGTCGCCTTCAAAAGACGATCGGATTGCTCTAGCGCTACAACAATATCTTTCCACTGTTCTCCCATAATAGCATTTCTAAATTCCCCGCGAATCTCTGCATTTGGTATAAATACAGCAGACTGCTCCCGGTCAAATGCCAGATAACCCAGATGGACCAGAAGTGTCAGTACGTCATCTTTACTGTTAAAAGTTGTCATATCATTTTGGAATCTCTCCGGATTTATGGTCACCTGTTCTCCGGCAAGCATTTTCACAATGGCATCCTTTAATCCATCATAGTTTAAATCTATATAAATCTTCAATGCCTCATAAGTCTCTGTCTGCGTCCAATAGCTTGAAAATTCCCGAAACCTTATGGCATCTACAACGGATTTTGGATTGTAAATATGCGGTATACCGGGAAAAGTATAGCCATCATACCAGCTTTCCATCCTGGTATAATCCACTCCATATTTTTCACAGAGGTCTTTCACTTCTTTGTCCGTAAAACCTATATATTCCGCAAAACCTCTTGGAGAAGTCATGGAATACTCTGCAAACATATTTAACGCCGAATGGGTTCCGTATTTTTTAATGGGAAGAATCCCCGTCATGTATGCCAGTGAAACATAGGCTTTATCTTTTAAAAGATTTCTAATAAAATCCAAATATTTTTTCTGGTCATAATCACTGTACTGCTTATCACGTAAGATACAGTCCCACTCATCGATAATAAAGATAAATCCTTCCCTAGTTTTACTGTACAATTTATCCAGCGCCACCCCAAGGTTCTTCACCTGTTCCGATATCTTTTCTGGAAAAACCTCTCTCAGTTCTTCTATCACTTCTTCCTGGAGGTAAGAAATCATGGCATCAACAGAATATTCTGTAATGCTTAGGAAATTTTGTATATTTAGCAAAATCACATGATACCGATTCAAATGTTTCACGTAATCCTTATCCCTAGCAATCTTATAGGGTGCAAAAATTTTCGATGAATCACAGTCTTTCCCATAATATGCTGCCAGCATGTAGGCTGCCATGGATTTTCCAAAACGTCTTGGACGGCTGATGCAAATACAATTTTGTTCAGTATCCAACACCTGATTTGTCTTAGTAATTAATTCTGTTTTATCAATATATATCTCAGAATTACATGCTCTTCTAAATCTATCATTCCCCGGATTCAAATAAACACCCATGCCTCTTACCTCCTGATTTCATTAAAATCCCATATGCATCTAAATTATAATTAGTATAGCGGATTTCGGGGGAATTTACAACTATTCCTAACCTTTCCAAGAAGCGACATACCTATTATGTCTTCCTATTTTTCCTTTTTTATCTGTTTTCCTATCGCCTCGATAGAACCGTTCATTCCTCTTCCTACAGTGACGAATTCCCATTCCTTGTTTTCT
Organism: uncultured Lachnospiraceae bacterium; assembly: GCA_902767135.1. Taxonomy (GTDB): domain Bacteria; phylum Bacillota; class Clostridia; order Lachnospirales; family Lachnospiraceae; genus RUG11237. The sequence goes on from CACXGE010000096.1 coordinate 12,916, forward strand.
AAACGGACTAGGTCTGCAAAATGAAATGCATTGAAACCTTTTCCTGCTTCCTTTAAATCATATCTGCAGATTTCTTGTTTCGTCACAGAATTTACAATTCTGATATAGGCTCCATTCACTTTTGAAAAATCCTTTACACCCCACAATTTCAGTTTTGCTGCAAATATATTGGCACCGAAACTAATTCTTCTCACCCAGTCCGGCAGTTTTTCCAAATCCACTGTGATGATTTCATCATCTCCTTCTCCCTCTCCGGTAAGATTATCGCCGTTTAAAAAGATTCCCTTGGAGCTTTTGTTGGTGAAACATATGGTATTTCTTAATTTTCCTGTCTCATCAAACAGAAATGCCATACTATCCAAATCTGTTCTGGTATCCCAGCCCAGACCTACCTCTACTACCTTTAAAGTATTATCTTCTTTTTTCAGATTGACTTTTGCGCCTTTTGTTAGTGATACCATGTTTTCCTCCTCCCTAAACTTTTCCCTTTCCCATATACATATGCATTTGCATAGTACACAGGAAGTCTAATTTTTATCTTGCGACCTTTCAACGCATGAGTTCCCTCCTACTACTTCTTTTTGATTCCTTCTTATTTTTTCAATCAATGCTCTGCTTTTTTCTTTGCTCTTTTTTAACTCCTTCTCATTCACCCTATAATCAGGTTCCGGTTGGAATAATTTCAGCGGTTCAAAATTATAACTCAAATCATTTAATACGATGTTACTCATTTCATTCACCTCCTACCGATAATACAAACCAACTTCACTACACTTTGCCAAAAATGATAATGATGCCAAATACAAATCTTTTGTTGAAGATTCCTTACTCAAATCCCCGATACAGTCCTTAAACAATAAGAATGCTTGTTTATAATCATATCCTTCGTCACGCATCAGATAATGTACCGTACCTTGATTAGATACCACTACAATCACCTCAAGCATTGGATATTCCAAGAAAAACCGTATATCTTGTAAAGAGAAAGTTTGTGTAGATGGATGATTGTGTAATACTACAACTGCAAATACTCATCCATAACACTAGCCCCCTCCCTTTGTTCTACTAACATTATATCCGAAATTTATATAAAAATCTATCGAATTATGTCCTATTTATTTTTGTGGTACAGCGAACCGGATTCAATGTACCATCCAACTCTTCCTAACCTTTCCAAGAAGTGTCTTTACCACCCAACCTAAACTTTTCCCTTTCCCAAATACATATGCATTTGCATAGTACACAGGATATCTGCATTCCGCTTTCTTCTCACATCTTTTCGCCATTTTTTTCTCCACAAGAATATACACACCGTATTCATAAATCATTCTGTTTTCCGGGTCAGCAAATACAAGAACATCTGCCACCAGCTGCCCACGTCTGTCAATCAAACAAAAAAAATCAGTTGAATGAGAATGATGACACATGAGAAACAATTTTTTATTCATCAGTATTTTAGGATCAAAAGGTGAACTAATCAACATAGATTCTATAGGTTCATGCTTTAAATATCTTAAATATGGTAACATTTCTTTTTCACTCCTTCCGAAACTACTCTTCAACTTCCATTTCTAAATCCTCTTCAGAGTCTAACGTCAATTCCAAATCATCCGAAAAGGAAAAATCCTCCTCATCGTAATCAACCAAATCCGGCTCCCTGTTTTTTTCTAAGAATCCTCTGACAGCCATCACCGCTGCCACTACAGCCACAATTGCAGCTATCATACCTGCACCTGCATAAAATAATTTTTTTTTCTGTATCATAAATTTCTTCCTCCTGTTTTGATCATAATTTTGATTTGATGGTTGGTTATCGTCCCGAATACGCCTGAACAGTGGTATTCGTCACCCTGATTCTTTTTGCCCAGCACAGAACCGGTGCTGAAATATTCAGTTTTCAAGGTACAGATTTTACTTACAAAACTTCCATCTCAAAATTGAGACCACCATAAATGTATTCCATGGAAGTTTTGTAAAGCTGATGCACACAAATCAGAGATTTGGCGCAGGTACGAACCTTACAGTAAATGTAAGGTTCTGATTAAAGAGAGTGAATACATAGAAAAAAGGTTGAATCAGTGAAATTGGGCAGACTTTCAGCCTCTCAATTTCACTAATTCAACCTCTGTGTACTTTTGTAAAAACATAATAACATAAATGGTGGACAAAATACGTCCATGTGGAAAATTTTATTAAAAATTATATTCAGACTTTTCCTGCTTCCTTTAAATCACATCTGCAGATTTCCTGTTTCATCACAGAATTTACAATTCTGATATACGCTCCATTCACTTTTGAGAAATCCCTTCTGGAAGTTCTTTAGCATTTGAAAGTTTTTATCTAACAAGAACTCTCCATATACTTTTCACTATATATTGTACATCGAAAGACATTATTCCGCTCCCGGTATACTTTTTCACCATATCTTTTTCGTCTTCGTCTTTGTTTTAATTGTCTTATCTTTCCACTTACATTTCCAACAATATCTTTTTCTTCGATTCCTGATTTTAATTTCAAACTATCAAGCCCGGGGTGAAATTGTTCACAGTTATCCATAGTAATCATCACCTCTTCTATTCCCAGTCTTTTATAACAATTGACTCCAATATGAGCTCTCAAATCATTCCCAAACTCCTCTTTCATTTCATGAATATCCAGATTTGTAGAAAAATACGCCGTTGCTACTGCTCTTCTTTTCATAGTGCTTCGTCTCCTTACCTTTGTTTTGAAAAATGATAGCAAATGTATTGGACAATATGTGTCCTTGGTAAAATTTATTTCCCCCATGTAGTATTCGAGGAATCCCAAAACATATCCGGTGTATAAATATGAGCTTCAATGGAAGGGTCCACACCTTCACTGACATTTTGGTCACTGGTGTAATAATACACATTGAGGGTTGGCTCCTGTTCCCAATGTCCTGAGGTAGAATCATATTCTACCGGAACCGTAACCGCATATCTGGCATACCGTAAATTCCCCTCTCCAAAATCACGATATTCCCATTGTTGAAACACCACATTATCTTCGTCAAAATCAGCTACTTTCACATTAGAAGCATTCAAGTGATATTTTACTTCTTTCACCGCCTCCTGATACATCAAAGAATACAATTCGTTTTCAGAACTATTGTTTTGATACCACAGAATCACACGATAGATTACCACAAGCCAAAATATCACTGGCACAAGTTTTAAGAATAAAGATTTCTTTTTTGGTGCTTTTTCCTCGTTTTCCTGCTCCATTTTAACCCTCCCCTTTCCATTTGTTTTATTACACCGTAATTATACATCTTTCCAGAAAACTAAATATATACGAATTACTTCCGGATTTTTCTCTATTTCCGGAACTAATTAAGGCAACAGAACAGAAGAATTATGATATGATAAAAAAAACGGAATAGTTACACGACTACAATATACCTTTAAACGTAAAAGACGGAGGAACATAATGAAGGAAAATGCAAAAGATTTCAAAAATCATTTTTGGGAGAGTGTAAATAAATATCATTTGCCCACACAAAATAAATCTATTTTTTTCTATACCTTGGCTGATTCTGCCATGACTGATTCTGAAAATAAAGAGCTATATCAGCTTTTGCTCACCTCCATTTGTGATAATGGTTATTTACTGGATAAGTTTCAGACTCCAAAAACATCGAAGGAAGAAGCAAAAGAATACCAAAAACTCCAAAACAGAATCACAAAATATTGCCTTGCTGTAGAAAGTGAACAGGCATTAGAACATTTATGGCAACAAATAACAGGCAAAAAAACTCTTCCCATCCTAAAAAATATTCCCCATGGATTACAGGAAGATTGCCAGACTGAAGTAACATTTTTGCGTAACCTGTATCGAAAAATTTTTCCTTGTAACGGAACAAGATTCACCAGAGCTGAGAAACAATCTGTCTACCTATGTCATGATTACCAAAACATATTCTGACTACCGCTTGATTGCGCCCTTTTTCTTTTATCAGCTTATGGTAAAACACACCAGCCGTCTAGCAACCAAGAATGATTTTCGTCTTTCACCAAATAGTCTATGGAAATATGCGGAATATAATATTTTCAAGAATAATGAGAAAAATTATAAACAATACAAAACATACGGAAAATTATTTCTAAAGCTTTGCAAATACTACAAAGCAGATAGCAAAGTCAATCTCCCACTTTGTCGTTATGCCTTTTGTCACAGCTCCAATTTGATTGAATGGCTGGATTATTTTAAACCACAAAAGTCTCATAAATACAAGACGCCCCTTGCCCGGTTTTATGACAAGCTGAACCTTAGCCATCATGAGAATTATGAACCGGAAAATTATGATATGTACTCCATTCATAATATAACAGAAGCAGACTTTTTTTACTATTATTCTGAATATGGTGAGGAATTACTGGAAATTGAAAATTACCTTATGAACTACATCATTGAACACGCTGAATATTTGATTCTTTGTATGAAAAATATGTATGTAGATATGCAAAGTCTTCAAAACATGGTGCAGGAAATCTATGATAATGCCAACCTAAAATCTAAGTATCCCCCGTCATTACCTTTCGATTTTCAATTAGCTGATGTCTATGAGATATTGACAAAATGCCTGGATATGGGAGTGAAGGCAAAAGTGGAAGCTGCACTGCGCATATGCGGAAAGTTTGGGGGGGATTGTTCTTGATTGTAGGTGATGCATAACATTGGACATATATTGTCCTTTTCAACAATTTTTTTGTCATATCCCTCTTTTTTTATGCAATACAACTATTATATCGGTCAGTACAGCCTGTCTCTTTAGTGATAACCCCCAAAAGTTTTTGGCAAAGCGACACCTATTCTTCTTATCAATAAAATGATGCCAAATAGGAGGGACATTTTATTTGTCTGGTAGAGTAAAATAAATCAACTCCATTGGGCAACTGATTCCCAATGGAGTTGTACATAGTTAAAATTTATACTAGTTTTATTCAAAGATTTTTATTCTTCCGGTGCGTCTGTATCCCACTCTGATGGGGAAGGATACTTATCCTCACTCACTCCATATCCATCCTGATACTTTACTGTGACATACAGTGTTTTCTCCCCATGATGAAGTTTTACATAGCAAAATTCATCCTCAAATTTTTCGGTAATATCCAGCTTCTGATCATAATAGTAAACCCAGACCGTTCCATCCTCTTCGTACTCTACCTCCGGCATAGGCGAAGCCAATTCTTCCTGTATCTCTTCCGCTGTTAATGGGCGTTCCGTACCATCCGCCTCCATGGCAACTCCCCCTCCGGCAATCTCTTTATTTTCACCGTTTTCATCTTTGTAGGTAAGGTTATAGGAACCATCCTGACTGATTTCAAGCTCTGCGTCCGTCTGGTCTCCGTGTATCCATACTTGAATTGTTCTCTGGATTCCACCTACATTGGCAGCATAGGCGGTTCCTCCCCCTGCTAATACCACACAAACTGCAACTGCAGCCGCAATACCTGTTTTCATTGTTGTTTTCTTTGTTAACTTTGTCATATTGTCTACCTCCATTGCATAATCTCTAGAGGTCTGTAACACCGAAAAAGCCTGTTTATATTTTTCCTTATTTGTCATCGTTCCATTCCTCCTTTAATTGCTCTTTTAATATACTTCTTCCTCGTGATAATCGAACCTTAACATTACTTTCTGATATTCTTAGCACATTCGCAATCTCCCGTACGGAATAATCTTCATAATAAAATAAATGAATTACAATTCTGTATTTTTCCGGAAGCTTCATTACTGTCTCAAATAAAGTCTCTGACTCCGAAGTTTCAAATACCAGTGTTTCCATATAGTCTTCTATAGACATCTTGTTTTTTCTCCAAAATGTATGATTCATATTTTTGGCTTTATTAATGGTCACACGAATAAGCCAGGCTCGAATATGTTGCTCACTTTCAAAATTTTTCTTTATTGTATGATATTGGATAAACGTATCCTGTACAACATCCTCTGCATCTTCCTTGTTTTTACAAATATGAAAGGCAATAGCAAAGAGATTGTTTTGGTATTTTTCTGCCAGTTCTTGAACTGATTGTCTCATAAGCACTCCTCTACATTTCAATGTAATTTTGGTTATGACTCTTTCATTTATTCAAAAGGCCTTTCATTAATAGTACAAATGAAAATGGAAAAAAGTTACATTTTTAAAAAAATTTTTTAAAAAAACGAGGCCGGAAGTTATCCGCCTCGTCCTAATCTTTATTCCATTTTTTGGTTTCCTACTTCTTCCTGCTTAATTTCCCAGTGAATCAAGAAAGTCAATGCGGCACGCAATATGATAATCCCTGCTACCGTGGCAATTTCTGACCATTCCCTCACAACAACTGTTCTAAGAATCTCACTTCCCATCTTAAATTCCAATCCCATAGCAAGGCCTTTTGCAAGAATCAGTTTTGTTTCTGGAGAACGTCTGATATAATTATAACATCCCCGAATACCAGACACTATAATGATACTTACTCCGATATATTCAAAAATCAAAATTGCAATCGACACCATATAATTTAAGCATGCTTCTAAAAAATGCAATATTTCCATCCCCCTTTTTTATTAAATTGCATCCAAATACCATTTATATCTTACCATATTTTTTCTCATATGTATAGAATGCGGGAGGATATTACCAAAATCACTGTAACAGTTCAGCCGGGGGGGGCTGACCTGTTACGGCAGAACTGTTATGTTTAATTTTTTGTTCCATATTTTCCTAAAATGTGGTAGAATATAACTACATAGTAACTGTTACATGTGCATGGAATTAGAA
>CACXGE010000097.1 GCA_902767135.1 uncultured Lachnospiraceae bacterium
ACTGCTGACACCGTAAGAAAATGTAGATTTTACAAAAATCGGGCAATTTTGCATGCGTAAGCATTGCCCGATTTACGTAACTGTTCATTGGTTCGGAACAGTTACAATTTTTTATAATAAAAAAGAGAATCATAAAAGGTGCAGTCGAACAGGTTGCACCTTTTTAGTCGTTCTTCCTAATGGCAAGGAGGCAGACACAGGAAAAGGTTTATCTTTTCCAAAAGGCATTCGTTTTTATACAAAATATATTTTACCAGTAATTATTTTAATTATATATTATAAAGGATATTATGATACCTTTGCAGATAGGGATATGGTCACAAGAGTTTTCTGGATGGGAGTTGCCTGCCTGTTTGTGGGATTCATTTTTTACTGTGCATCGGGAAAAGCTTTGGGTTTAAATGAGAAGAAAGCTACAGAATAAAAAAACAAAAACAATCAAAGAAATACGCTTTTGGCGTATTTTTTTGGATTTTAATAAATACAAAGTTTTTAAAAAAAGGACTGTACAAGAAAAATATATTGTAGTAGAATATCATAGTAAACAGATAGGAATAATGTATAAATGAAATATATAAAAGGAGGTAGCTATGATATATCTAGATAATGCAGCCACCACAAAGGTGGACAAAGAAGTATTTGAAGCAATGGAACCATATTTTCAGGAATTCTATGGAAATCCATCCAGTATCTATACCTTTGCGGGAAAGTCAAAAAAAGAAATCGAGGATGCCAGAAGAACTGTGGCAGAGTTTATTGGAGCCAAGCCTAAAGAAATCTATTTTACCAGCGGTGGCAGTGAGTCAGATAACTGGGCCATCAAAGGGGCTGCCCTGGCAAGACAAGACAAGGGAAAACACATTATTACATCAAAAATCGAACATCATGCAATTTTACACACCTGCGAATTTTTAGAACAGCAGGGATTTGAGGTAAGTTATATTGATGTGGATGAAAACGGTGTGATAAAACTTGAGGAATTAAAGCAGGCAATTAGAGAGGACACCATTCTGATTTCCGTAATGTTTGCAAACAATGAAATCGGAACTATTCAGCCCATCCAAGAAATCGGAGAAATTGCCCATGAAAAGGGTATTGTGTTCCACACAGATGCAGTGCAGGCTTATGGACATGTACCTATTAATGTGGACGAACTTCATATCGATATCTTAAGTGCCAGTGGACATAAAATCAATGGTCCAAAGGGAATTGGAATTATGTATTTAAGGGATTCCATAAAAATAGAAACCTTGATTCACGGCGGTGCCCAGGAGAGAGGAAGACGTGGGGGAACCTATAATACCCCTGGAATCGTAGGATTTGGAAAGGCAACCCAGATAGCGGCAGAAAGGATGGAAAAACGAAGAGCCCATGAGACAGAATTAAGAGATTATCTCATTGAGCAGGTACGAAAGGAAGTGCCATACACCAAGCTCAACGGACACAGAACCCAGAGATTGTCAAACAATGTAAACTTTAGTTTTCGTTTTATCGAAGGGGAGTCTTTGCTCATTATGTTGGACAGAAAGGGAATCTACGGATCTAGTGGTTCGGCATGTACCTCAGGCTCCTTAGATCCATCCCATGTGTTACTTGCCATCGGACTTCCCCATGAGATAGCCCATGGCTCTTTGCGATTAACCTTGTCAGAAGATAATACAAAGGAAGAGATGGATTATGTGGTGGAACAGTTGAAGGAGATTGTGGACAAGCTTCGAAAGATGTCTCCGTTATACGAAGATTTTGTAAATCAAAAGGAAGGAGAACTTTAGAATGAGTCAGGTAATAGAATACAGTGAAAAGGTGATGGACCATTTCACCAATCCAAGAAATGTAGGCGAGATTGAAGAGGCAGCAGGTGTGGGCACTGTGGGAAATGCAAAATGTGGTGATATTATGAGAATGTACCTGGATATCCAGGATAATGTAATCAAAGACGCAAAATTCAAGACCTTCGGATGCGGTGCCGCCATTGCCACCAGCAGTATGGCAACAGAGCTCTTGATTGGAAAGACAGTAGAAGAAGCATTGAAAATCACCAATAAGGCAGTGATGGAGGCACTGGACGGTCTTCCCCCAGTGAAGGTACACTGTTCTTTATTGGCTGAAGAAGCCATTCATGCCGCATTGTGGGACTACGCCCAGAAGAATGGGATTACCATTGAAGGACTAGAGCCACCGGTAAAGGATATCGAGGAAATTGAAGAGGTAGAGGAAACATAAAACCTTTTATCGAATAATTATTTCAAGAATTTGGTTGTTGTATACAAGAATTTCTGATATGATGTAAGAATAAATGGGATGAATGCGGCTGTAAGAGTAAGTGCATTCTGTAAAAATCGGGCAATTTTATATGCGTAAGCATTGCCCGATTTTGTGTATCTGTTTTGCGGTTTGAAACAGATAATGGCAGGTAAACGTTAGACTTATATGATTGTAGAGGAATGGAGGTTCTTGGGGTATGAAACAAAAGATTGCAGGATTACTTATGGCAGGAATGTTGATGATGGGCGGACTGACAGGATGTGGGGCAGATACATCCCAGCCGGATGATTACGCTACCAATGAAGGTTATGAGGTAGCTTCATCAGAGACAACGGTGAAATCAGAGGATGGGGAAGGTACAGAATCCAGTGTATCTGATGGTATTAGTAAAGAGAAGATTAAGGTAGGGGTTTTGTATATTTCCGACCCGGCAGAGGGAAGTGGATATTCTTATACCCATGATTTAGGAATTTTGGGAATGCAGAGTAATCTGGGGCTAAAGGATGAACAGATTGAGAGAAAAATAGTGGATGATAACGATGCTAAGGCAACCAAAACTGCTATAGAGGAGTGCATTGGGGATGGGTGCAATGTTATCTTTACTACAAGCTGGGGCTATATGGAGACAACCAGTGAATTGGCAGAAAAATACCCGGATGTGTATTTTTCCCATGGTACGGGATACATGTCAAATGGAAAGAATTTTAACAATTACTTTGGACGTATCTATCAGGCAAGATATTTAAGTGGTATTGTGGCAGGGATGAATACCAAAAGCAATAAAATCGGCTATGTGGCTGCTATGGATACCTCCAATTCAGAGGTTACTGGAGGAATCGATGCCTTTGCAATCGGTGTGGCATCGGTAAATCCGGATGCGAAGATTTATGTGGTAGTTACCAACAGCTGGTATGACCCTAAGAAGGAGGAAGCAGCGTCTAGAAAGCTGCTGGATATGGGGTGTGATGTGATGACACAGCACTGTGACACCCCGTATCCATTGACACTGGCACAGGAATACGGAGTGTATGGAATTGGATATAATTCGGATATGAGTAAGGAGGTTCCACAGACTTGTCTGTGCAGTGTAATCTGGAATTGGAGTGCTTATTATACTGCAGCAGTTGGCGATGTCATGGAAGGAACCTGGACAGGAGAAAACTATTATGGTGGTATGGCAGAAGGACTGGTGGAAATGACCGACGTGGCTTCTTTCTGTGCAGAGGGAACCCAGGAGAAAGTTTCACAGGCCAGGGAAGCTATACTAAATGGAAGCAATCATGTATTTGATGGGGAATTAAAGACAAATACAGGTCAGGTCGTGGGAGCTGTCGGCAAAACATTAGACGATGCAACAATTACTGGTGGCATAGACTGGTATTATGAAAATGTGGATGTTGTAGAATAATAGAAGAGGGGGAAAATTCAATGAGATTGACAATTCGTAAAAAGATGCTTTTGTGTTCCTTTTTTCCAGTAGGGATTCTTGGAATCATTATTATTATCATGGCCTCCACCTCTTTACGAGGTTCCATTATCAATCAGGTGGAAAATTCACTGAAAGGTACGGCAGCTGCAACCTTAGCGGCATATGATCAGAATTCCGGTTCTTATACTATGGCAGAAAATGGGGATGTGTGGAAAGGTGGATATAATATTTCACGTTCTGAGAAACTGTTAGACACCATCAAGGAACAATCCGGTATGGAAGTTACCTTTTTCTATGGAAACAAGAGAATTATGACCTCTGCTGTAGACAAAAACGGGGATCGTATTTTAGGCAGTCCCGCAGGAGAGAAGGTTCAGGCGGAAGTATTAGAAAAAGGTCAGGAATATTTTAGTAAGAATGTATCGTTAGATGGGGAACTTTACTATGGCTATTACGCACCGGTATTTCAAAGTGGCGACCACACAACGCCTATTGGCATGGTTTTTGCAGGTGTGAAAAAAAATGAAACCTTGAACAGCGTTTTGAAAATTGTCTTTTATATGATTATGCTAGTCTTAGTAATAGCAGTGTTTGGAGGCATTACTGCGGGATTTGTTTCTAATTCCGTGGCAAAGGCTTTGAATAAAGGGATTGCCTGTGTGGAAGAGGTGGCAAAGGGAAACTTAAACGTAAATTTAGAGAGTAAGTACCTAAACCGTAAAGACGAAATCGGAGATTTGACAAAAGCCATTGGAAAATTGCAGGCAGATTTGCGAAATATTATTGGTGGAATCAGTGACAGTACCCATATGCTGCTTGGTGCATCGGATATTTTAGAGCAGACTTCCCATCAGACCATTTCTAATATGGAAAATGTTATGCAGTCCGTAGAGTGCATCACAAAAGGAGCAACTTCACAAGCGGAAGATACCCAAAGTGCTTCGGATAATATTATGCACATGGGAAATCTGATTATTGAAACGGGAAAGGAAGCTGTTGCATTAAATGAAAGCGCAGATTATATGTTATCCTCCAGCGATAAAACCGGAATTACTATTGACGAATTGAAAAATATCAGCAAGGAAGTCAGCAGTGCGGTGGCTATGATTGCGAAGCAGACAGAGCAGACCAATGAGTCGGCTATCACAATACGTGAAGCGGCAGAGTTTATCTCAGGGATTGCAGAGGAGACCAACCTTCTGTCGCTGAATGCCAGTATAGAAGCTGCCCGGGCAGGGGAGGCAGGCAGAGGTTTTGCGGTTGTGGCAGGTCAGATTCAGAAATTGGCAGAACAGTCCAATAGCGCTAGTTCCAACATTGATCAGATTGTAAATACACTGATTGAAAATTCAGGTGGTACGGTGGAGGCGATGCAGCATATGCAGGAGGTTATCAAAAAGCAGAATCAGCATATTGTGAGCACAGAAGAGTCTGTACATGAGGTGATGAAAGAGATTAATACCTCTATTGATAACATACGAAGTATTGAAAATAAAACCCGGGAATTGGAACATGCAAGAAAAGAGATTGTGGATGTGATCGAGCGTTTGTCTGATATTGCACAGAATAATGTTGCCAGTACACAACAGACAAACAGTGAAATCAATGAAGTGTCGGAACACTTTGAGGATGTGGAACAGTCAGCAGCAAACTTAAGGGAAACGGCAACAGCGTTAGAAGAGAATATTAGGAATTTTAAACTATAAAAAGACAAGTGAAGCGTAGTCTTGACAGATTTTTTGGGTTCGTATCTGTTCAGAATAACTGAACAGATACGTTAAATCGGGCAATGCTTACGCATGCAAAATTGCCCGATTTTTGTAAAATGTACATTTTCTTACGGTCTCAGCAGTAAATGCTGAGACCTGTACTGAACAGTTACTTTGATTCTATATAATGATATGAGGGGCAAAATATTTTTTGCCCCTCATATCATGTAATGACTACGGAAGGAGTATTATAGGTATTATAGTTGGGGGCTTTTGCCCCCCCAACATCATATTATTCAGGAAAAGAGAAGGAGAAGATTATGAAAAAGAAATTAGTGGCAATGTTGGGAATTGGATGTATGTTTATCAGTGCAGTTTCATTAAATGGCTGTGGAAATACCCAGGTGGAGGAAGAACTGGTGGAAAGTGAAGGAGAGGACAACCAAGCATCTAAAGAAGACACAGAAGTAATCACAGAGGAGGAAGAGAATACAGAACCCACCCAAAATTTACAGGAGGAAACCGTATCAGAGGAAAGCATGGAAGATGGATTTGATTTCTCTAAGTTGGCAAATTGCGATTTTTATTTCAGTAGTGGTGTTGGTGGCTGGGGGACAGAGCTGACTATTGATGAAAAAGGAAATTTTGAAGGAAATTATCATGATTCCGATATGGGGGATACCGGGGAAGGATATCCTGGTGGAATCTGTTATTATTGTAAATTCCATGGTAAATTTGACACACCAATTAAAGTAAACGACTATACATATTCTACGAAAATACTGGAAATAAGCCAGGAAAATGAAAGCGGAACGGAAGAGGTCATAGATGAGGTGTTGTACAAATACAGTGATCCATATGGCTTGGAAAATGCAGCAGAAATCTATATTTATCTTCCTGACGCAAAGATTAAGGATTTGCCGGAAGGATACATGGGCTGGGCACGAATGGCGGTGGAAAACAGAGAAGAACTGGGCTTTTATGGGCTGTATAATGTGGCACAGGAAGAGGGATTTACCAGTTATGAGAACGACCAGACAGAAAAAATTACGGAAAACACAGAAACAAGTTTTGCACAGGATCTAAAAAGCAGTACAGATATAGACACAGAGCTTTCACAAGTGGAAGAAAAGGAGCAGGAGTTAGATGCAAAGCTTCAGGCGGGGGACTTAACTCAGATGGATATGAATCAGACTTCCTATGAAATCTATAAATTATGGGATGATGAGTTGAACAGTATTTGGGCAAGGCTAAAGACGACACTGCCAGAGGATGAGATGGCAAAGCTTACCACCCAGCAGAAGCAGTGGATTTCGGACAAGGAAAAGGCAGTGAAGGAAGCTGGGGCGGAGTGTGAAGGAGGTAGCATACAGCCTTGCATTGAAAATGATAAGGCTTCTGAGCTGACCAAGGAGAGAGTGTACGAATTGGCCGGATATCTAAAATAGAAATATGTAACTGGGACAACTGATACTTGATTTCCTGAAATGATTTTAGTATACTTAAGTCATGTGAGCTTTTGATACATAAAGCTGAAATGTCTATTATGGACAGTGGTTTATCGTAGGAGGAAAATAAAATGATTGAATGGAAAAATTTTGATGAACTGGAGTCTTACAACAAACTTATGGGACTTAAGGGCAAGGTAAAACTTTCTAAGGTAATGGAAGGGGAAGCTGGTGCTAAGCGTGTGGCAGAATACAGTGTACCAATGTCCAATGGTCTTGCATATAACTATGCATCAAAGCAGGTAGATGATGAAGTGTTAAACGCATTAAGCGACCTTGCAAAAGAGGCACAGTTAGTAGATAAGTTTGCAGCCCTCTACAATGGTGAGGTAATCAACACTGGAGAAAAGAGACTTGTTCTTCATCAGTTGACACGTGGTCAGTTGGGTGACAAGGTCACTGCAGACAACGTTGATAAGAGAGAATTCTATGTTGCGCAGCAGGAAAGAATCGCTGAATTTGCAAATAAAGTACATTCAGGAGAAATCACAAATGCAGCAGGAGAAAAATTTACTACTGTAGTTCAGATTGGTATCGGTGGAAGTGACTTAGGTCCTCGTGCTATGTATCTTGCACTGGAAAACTGGGCAAAGAAAACAGGAACATTCAAGATGGAAGCGAAATTCATCAGTAACGTGGACCCTGATGATGCAGCAAGCGTTTTAAATTCTGTAGATGTTGCGCATTCCATTTTTATCCTTGTTTCGAAATCAGGAACAACATTAGAGACATTGACCAACGAATCCTTTGTAAAGGATGCTTTAAAGAACGCAGGTTTGGATGCATCTAAGCATATGATTGCAGTAACAAGCGAAACCTCTCCGTTGGCAAAGAGTGATGATTATCTTGCGGCATTTTACATGGATGATTATATTGGAGGACGTTTCTCATCTACTTCAGCAGTAGGTGGAGCAGTATTATCCCTTGCCTTTGGACCGGAAGTGTTTGCAAGCTTCTTAAATGGTGCAGCAGCAGAAGATAAGAATGCAACCAATGCAGATATCAAGAAGAACCCTGCTTTGTTGGATGCTTTAATCGGTGTATATGAGAGAAATGTTATGGGATACCAGGCAACAGCAGTATTGCCATATTCACAGGCATTGAGCCGTTTTCCAGCACATTTACAGCAGCTTGATATGGAGTCAAATGGAAAGAGCGTAAACAGATACGGTGCTCCTGTAAGCTATGTGACAGGACCAGTAATCTTTGGGGAACCAGGAACCAACGGACAGCATTCTTTTTATCAGTTATTACATCAGGGAACAGATATCACTCCTCTTCAGTTTGTAGGATTCAAGAAGAGCCAGATTGAAACAGATGTAACCATTCAGGGAAGCACAAGCCAGCAGAAGTTATGTGCAAATGTAGTTGCTCAGATTATGGCATTTGCCTGTGGTAAGGATAACGAAGACAAGAATAAGTTCTTTGCAGGAGAAAGACCATCAAGTATTATTACTGGAGAACAGTTGACACCAGAATCTTTAGGTGCACTGTTAGCTCATTTCGAAAACAAAGTAATGTTCCAGGGATTTGTATGGAACATCAACAGCTTTGACCAGGAAGGTGTTCAGCTTGGTAAGGTTCTTGCACAGAAAGTACTTGCCGGGGATACCGATGGTGCATTAAAGGCATATAGTGATTTGTTGGGAATTTAGTATCTGTTCAGAGGTTTTAGACAGATAAGGAAATTAAAAAAAATATATCTTTAGGACCTGTCTTAAGTAGGAGTGATGTTTTATGTGGTAACATTGCTATATGCGAGGCAGGTCTTTTTTGGTGGTTTTTCCTAAAAATTATTGGAATGAAATGATAAATATGGTATAATAAACCATATGTGAGAGGACACAAATCTGATAAAGGAGAGAGGGATTCTATGAAGAAAAAAGGTTTAATTATGGCAATGCTTGCAGCACTTTGTATCACCCAGGCAGGAAGTGGTATGAAGGTACTGGGAAAGGAAGTGGCACAGCTAAAGCAAGTGAAAGAGGTGTCGGATGCAGGGGACAGTAACCAGGAGGAGACGGTTGCCAGCATATCGTTTTATGCAGGAGACGGTTCTTTTGCAAATGGAGAAAAGAAGATAGTAAAGGAATTTACTTTAACTGAGATCGATGTATGCTACAAGTACCCATTGGAAAAATTTCCAATTCCAGTTTTAAAAGGTTACACGTTTCACCATTATGTGGATTCTGCGGGAAATATAGTTTATTCTCATGTAAAGGTACGTGAGGGAACTTATGAGAAATTGACTCCCACCTGGAAAATGGACAAGTATTCTATTAACTATAAAGTGAATGGCGGGGAACTTATCAAGGAAAGCGGAGTCAGGATTTTATCGAATTATAACGTAACCACACCGGATTTTACCTTGCCTAAGGCACAGAAAAAAGGATATATCTTTGGCGGATGGTATACCAATGCATCCTTTACCGGAGAGGCACTTACCAAGGTTTCCAAGGGGAGTGCAGGAAATCTGAATTTATATGCAAAATGGATCAGTGCAGGACCGAGTAAAGTGAAACTTTCCTCTGTAAAGGTAAGTGGAAGTAAGATTAAGGTAGACATAGAAAAAAACTCGAACGCAAAAGCTTACGAAGTAGCCATTTCAAAGAAATCCAATTTTCCTAAAAATAAAGTGTCTACCTATTATTTAGGCTCAAACACAAAATTAACCATACCTGGAATCGCAAAAGGAACCTATTACATAAAGGCAAGGGCTTATGGATATGACGATATGGGAAATAAATGTTATGGCAGCTACACAGCCGCCCAAAAGGTGGTAGTTTCAGGAAATACCAAGCAGTACAAGGCGACTGCCACCTCTGCAAAGATTACATCTGCAAAAGCGGAATCTTCTGAAGTGGTTACCGTAAGAGCAAATGTAAACAAAGAGGTAAAAAGCAGTGATGATTTTTATTATTTAGTAAAAGTAAATGGATATGATGGAAAGCCTGCCAATGCATTGGCGAAGGTGTATAAGGGAAAGAAGATTGTCTTTCAGTTAGACACTACAGACAAGGTAAATGTGGTATCTAAATTTGCAATTGCAATTAAGCAGGGGAAAAATTATAAAGTAATCAGTAAGGCAACGTATCTTACCAATCCGGAAAAAGCTGCACCGAATCAGATGGCATATGTGAAACCGTTGACCAAGAAGGGACTTCACGGTGTAGATGATACAAAGTTGAATGCCAAGAATTCCATGGTAAACTTTAACTTGGCAGACATTGTAAGTACAAAGAGTGACAAAGAAGCAGAACCTTATGTATATAATGGAAAGACTTATTACTTTAAGATTCCAAGCAGAACCAGGGTGACAAACTATGTTGCAAATAAGATTAGCGTAACGGCAATGCTCTATCTGCCCTGGTCAGATGCAGATAAGAATCTGATATACCCATCGGGCAGGGAAAAGGGATATTCCTATTATATGCCAAACACCAGGGAAGAAGATGCAAGAGAGACATTAGAAGCAGTTCTTTGCTGTCTGGGAGAAACCTTTGGAAGAGAAGATTGCTATGTCTCCCATTGGGTAGTATGTAATGAAGTAAATTCACAGAAGAATTGGAATCATGTGGGAGATTTATCTTTAAAAGAATACTCCAAGGCCTATGCTCAGTTTTTCCAGATGGTAAGCTCTTGTATGAAGTCAAGCTATGCAAACACCAGAATCTTCGTTCCAGTAGATAATGCATGGAATATTCCAGTTTCCAGAATGGGATGGAATGGAAAGACCTTTATTGCTCAGTTTCATAAGGCATTGAAACAGGAAAATTCAAAGACAAGATGGAATTTGGCATATCATGCATATTCTTTCCCGTTGACTAATACAGCCTATGCCACAGACCGTTATGTAAACGCAAGCAGCAATTCTCCCTATGTTTCTATGAAAAATATTGAAGTGCTTACAAAGTACATTAAGAAGACATACGGAAGCAAGACAAGAATTATTCTGTCAGAGCAAGGGTATACAGCATCTTTGGGAGAAGATAAACAGGCAGCATCCATTGCTTATGGATATTATAAGGCTGAGTTTGATCCAATGATAGATGCCTATATTATTCGTGCCCAGCAGGATTTGCAGGCAGAGATTGACAGTGATGGACTGGCCATGGGATTGTCGGATACAAATGGAAGACACAGAAAAGCGTATACGGTATTTCGATACATGGATACAAAACAGTCGGAAAAATATACCAAAGATTGTTTAAAAACAATTGGTGTCAGCAGCTGGAAAAAGGTAATTCCAGGATACAAGGCATCAAGGTTTCAGTAAGAAATAAAAGGATGTAATGGATTCAGAGTCAGGACTGCTGGCTCTGAATTGCTGTGTTTTGGAGAAAGAAGGAGTGACAGACAGATGAATCAGTTATTGGAAAATTTCCAGACAGGTATTTTTGCCGCATTAAACGAAAAGAAGGAAGCATTGATTGCATCGGGGAAAAAGGTGTATAACCTTTCGGTGGGAACCCCGGATTTCAAGGTGTTTCCCCATATCCAGGAAGCTTTGATTGAGGCTGCAAAAGACCCGGAAAATTTTCATTATAGTTTAAGAGATTTACCGGAATTAACCCAGGCGGTAAAGGACTATTATCAAAGACGTTTCCAGGTGGAGGTAGACTTAGAGGAAATTGTGGCGGTAAACGGTTCCCAGGAAGGGGTGGCCCATTTAGGAATGGTACTTTGTAATCCGGGGGATGTAGTGCTTTTACCAAATCCAGGTTATCCGGTATTTGAGGTGGGAGCCATTTTTGGACATGCAACACCCTATTATTATGATTTGAAGGAGGAGAATCATTTTCTTCCTGAGTTATCATCGATTCCGGAAGAAATCCTAAAGAAAACCAGATATATGATGGTTTCTTATCCCTATAATCCGGTTTGTGCTGTGGCACCGGACAGCTTTTATGAAGAATTGATT
This sequence comes from uncultured Lachnospiraceae bacterium, assembly GCA_902767135.1. Lineage (GTDB taxonomy): Bacteria > Bacillota > Clostridia > Lachnospirales > Lachnospiraceae > RUG11237. The sequence goes on from CACXGE010000097.1 coordinate 11,833, forward strand.
GCCTTTGCAAAGAAGAATGATATCATCATAGTTCATGACAATGCTTATTCTGACATTATTTATGACGGAAAGGTGGGAGGATCTTTTTTAGCCTATGAGGGGGCAAAGGAAGTGGGCGTGGAATTTTTCTCCCTGTCCAAATCCTTTAATATGACAGGAGCCAGAGTTTCTTTCGTGGTGGGAAAGAAAGAGATTGTGAATGACATCAAATTGCTTCGGTCCCAGTATGACTTTGGTATGTTCCTCCCTATCCAAAAGGCCGCCATTGCAGCATTGACTGGTCCCTTAGATGGTGTAAAGGAACAGTGCAAGAAATATGAGGAGCGAAGAAATGCATTATGTCAGGGACTCCGTTCCATCGGATGGGACATGAGAGACAGCCAAGGAACCATGTTTGCCTGGGCAAAAATCCCCAAGGGATTTTCATCCTCCCAGGAATTTTGCATGAAGCTGATGGAAGAAACCGGGGTGATTTGTACACCGGGAGATGCCTTTGGCTCTATGGGAGAAGGTTATGTTCGATTTGCCCTTGTACTCCCGGTAGAAGAAATCAAAGAAGTCATTCAGGTGATAGATGAAAGTGGGTTATTGAAAGTGAGATAAAAACATCTTGTATTTCCAGTCAGCATACCATATAATAATTGTGTATGTCATTTTGGGAAAAGGGACATAACTGTGATTCTTTGGAACAGTTATGAAAAACAGGAGGAAGATACATTGGAAAAAGAAAAAATCATTGTATTAGATTTTGGCGGTCAGTATAACCAGCTGGTTGCCCGTCGTGTACGTGAATGTAATGTGTACTGTGAGATTTATTCTTATCGCACAGACATTGAAAAGATTAAAGAGATGAATCCCAAGGGGATTATCTTGACAGGTGGACCAAACAGCTGTTACGAAGCAGATTCCCCTACTTATAGTAAAGAATTATTTGAACTGGGGATTCCGGTGCTTGGTCTTTGCTATGGAGCACAGCTGATGCAGCATGTGTTAGGTGGAAAGGTGGAAAAGGCACCGGTTCGTGAATATGGAAAAACAGAGACCTTTATTGACGGTGCAAAGGATACTTTGTTTGCAGGGGTAGAGGATTCTACGGTAGTATGGATGAGTCACTTTGATTACATCTCAAAGCCAGCTCCCGGATTTGATATTATTGCCCATACTGTGGATTGTCCGGTGGCAGCAGCGGCAAATGAAGAAAAGAAATTATATGCAATTCAGTTCCATCCGGAGGTTCTTCATACCGTGAGAGGAAAAGAAATCCTTTTCAACTTTGTGCGCAATATCTGCCAGACAGAGGGAAGTTGGAGAATGGATTCTTTCGTGGAAAATGCCATTGCAGAAGTGAGAGAAAAGGTTGGAGACGGCAAGGTATTGCTGGCACTTTCCGGGGGTGTGGACTCTTCTGTATTGGCTGCCCTTCTTGCCAAGGCAATCGGGAAGCAGCTTACCTGTGTATTTGTAGATCACGGTCTTCTGCGCAAAAATGAAGGGGACGAAGTAGAGGGTGTCTTTGGAAAGGGCGGCGCTTTCGATATCAATTTTGTACGTGTCAATGCCCAGGAGCGTTACTATGCTAAACTTAAGGGAGTGACCGAACCGGAGGCTAAGCGAAAGCTGATCGGAGAAGAATTTATCCGTGTATTTGAGGAAGAAGCCAAAAAGATTGGAGCCGTAGATTTCCTTGCCCAGGGAACCATATATCCGGACGTTGTAGAATCCGGCCTTGGTGGAGAATCCGCAGTGATTAAATCCCACCACAATGTAGGGGGACTTCCTGACTACGTAGATTTCAAAGAAATTATCGAGCCACTGCGCAACCTTTTCAAGGATGAAGTGCGTAAGGCCGGATTAGAGCTTGGTTTGCCAGAGTATCTGGTATACCGTCAGCCATTCCCAGGCCCCGGCCTTGGAATCCGTATCATCGGTGAAGTAACTGCAGAAAAAGTTCGAATCGTGCAGGATGCAGACTACATCTATCGAGAAGAAGTGGACAAAGCTGCAGCAGAATACAAAAAGGAACATGGTGTAGAAGCACCATGGATGCCAAATCAGTATTTTGCAGCATTAACCAATATGCGTTCTGTAGGAGTTATGGGAGATGAGAGAACCTACGACTATGCAGTAGCAGTAAGAGCAGTCAGAACCATTGATTTCATGACAGCAGAAGCAGCAGAGATACCATTTGAAGTATTACAGACAGTAATGAGCAGAGTGATTAACGAGGTCAGAGGAGTAAATCGCGTATTTTATGACTTGACCAGTAAACCACCGGGGACGATTGAGTTCGAATAATTTTCAAAAGCTCGCAAAAGCCTATAAAATGGGCATTTGCGAGCTTGTTTTTTGCCTTTTGGTACTATAATGGTACTAAAG
>CACXGE010000098.1 GCA_902767135.1 uncultured Lachnospiraceae bacterium
CCCTGTTACCTTTGTTCTTATCAAACTCTAGTATACAGGTAAATCCACGTTGCTACAAATGTGGGGTCACTTCATATTATCTATTTTCCGCATCTTTCCCATATAAACAGAATCACTGATCCTAAGCTCTACACCAGGGTAAAACTTATTTTCAATCTGAATTTTACAACATGGTAAACTTTTGTTCTGCCGGTTCTCAATGCACAGCTTTGTAACCATTTCAGCATCATTTCCTGCATTCCCCACAACGATACTATTCCCTGCAATCGCCACTCCACCAACAATGCGCCCAATACCGGACTGGGAGCAAATATTTTCTCTTGCATAGACATGGGAGTTGATTATGCTTGAAAAATAAATGTTCTCACCGGTCTGCACCTTTGCTTCTTCAATAAAGCTGGTGTACACGGAACCATTTGCCTTAATGTCTGCTCTTTTATCACCATGGATACCATACTTGATTACAATGTCCCCGCCTGCTTCCATATTGGCTCCTTCTACCACACCATCTACTTTAATATTGCCATCTGCAATCATAGTAACACCTGAGAGCACATCCCCTTTCACATAAATATTTCCATCGTACCGGATTACTCCAGTGGCATTTCCCGCATCCCCGTCAATGACTAACTGGTTAAATACGCTTAAGGTGTCTTTGTTTAAAGTTACTTCCCCATTTGTTGTGGCATAATAGATGTGATCTTTCACTTCCACCCCCATACCACATTCTATGATAGTTTCCTTTGATGGTACCGGAGCAATGACTGTGGCATACACAGTGTAACCAAAATAACCATTACTAGGGGGATAATACTGGGCAATCTTATCCCCCTCCTTTACAAATACCCTCTGAACGGAATAATCTACAGAACCATCCTCACGAATCTGAGGCTTGTATTCTTTGGGTGCTGCATCAAAATAGAAATCATAATGACCTTCATTTAACATTCCCGATTTTCGTCCTTTTGCCAGAACAAACGATTCCTCATGAAATTTGCAGCCCGCAAGTCCCTCAATTCCTTCCTTGCATAACCCCGCCTTAATTCCATGTTCTTCTAATTTTTCTCGAACCAGTTCCTGGGTAATCTCTTCCTCACCCTCTATAATCATTCCAATAGCTTCCATCATGTCACTGGATACATTTATTTTAATTCTCCCTTTCATACTTCCTCCTTCATGTTAAGAAAATCTTATTCCTTTGGCCAAAGTAGTTTTTCAAATTGTTTTACACACATTGGCATATAGAAATATTTTCCCTGTCCATAATCACAGCCCTGCTCTTTTAAATATTCCATCTCTTCTTTGCTTTCCACCCCTTCTGCGACAGTAGTTACATCTAGGAATTTCGCCAAATTCACAATAAACAGCAGAACTTTTGACTGTTCTAATGGTTTTCTCTTACGGTAAGAATGCACATCTATTTTAAGCACATCGATACTTATGTCATCCAGAATATTTAACGTTAAATATCCTGCTCCAAAATTATCTAATTCTACTAAAAATCCTCTGTTTTTTAATTCCTTAGATTCCTCTAAGATATTATGAAGATTTTTGGTGTAGGCAGATTCTTTTACCTCAATATGTAATAAATTGTGAGGAATTTCATATTTGTCTGCTATTCTGCATATCTCATTTACAAACACAGAGCATTCAAAGTCAAATCTTGAAAAATTTACAGAGATAGGTTTCACCTTCCTTCCCTGGTTTATCCACTTTCTCATGGTACACGTAACAGATTCAAACACAAAAAAATCCAGTTTCGAAATCAACCCTGCATCCTCTAGAACACCCACAAAGCTTCCAGGGTACATAAATCCATATTCTGGGTGTTTCCAGCGTGCCAATGCTTCTCCCCCCACGATTTCCCCTGTCTCTAAATTGTACTTTGGCTGATAATGAACTACGATTTCCTCCTGGTCTAAAGCCCTGTCAATATCCAGACGGATATGTTCATTGCGTTTCACCTCATCCAGATAATTGGTATCATAGTATGCAAATTTCTGTTTTTCTCTCTCATGAATGGATTTTAAAGCTAATAAAGCACGCTCACAGGCTTCTTCCGCCAGCAGAGACTTATCTACCTTCTGATATACACCAAATTTCACCCCAATATCTGTGATAAAGTTTTCTACCAGAATCTTAGAACAATACATTTCCAGTTCATATCTGCTCCTGAATTTATCATGCTCAACCATTACCATAAAGGTATCCTCATTGACAATGGTGGAAAATATGAATACCTGCTGCCTTTTTACAATTTCAGCAGCCATAATTTTTAATACACGGTCCCCTGCTTCCTTTCCATATCTGTCATTAAATTCACCAAAATTCTTTACCTCACAGCAAATAATGTCATATTCTTTCTCCTCATTTGCCTTCATAAATCGAGAGATTTCATCATAAAAGATTTCGTGAGAATATAATCCTGTCAGCTTGTCAGTCTCAATACTTTTTACAATGGAATTCAATTCCTTATATCGAATGGTACTGCTGACTCTGTTTCGTACCAAATCTGGATTCAATGGTTTAATAATAAATTCTGTAACGCCCAGATCCATATATTTTGTCTCAACTGCAGAATTTGCGGTGGACACAATAATTGGTATGTTTTTCCATTCTTCCTTTTGCTGGACTTTTTTTAGAAATTCTTTCCCTCCCATTACAGGCATTCCCCAATCCAAAATAATCAAAGCAAAATTATTTTCCTGTTCTAAAATCTCCAGACCAGCTTTTCCGTTTCCTGCTTCAAACAATATATAATCATCCACTAAGATATCGTGAAGCATTTTTCTTGAAAAGGCATTATCTTCTATAACCAGAATCTTACGCTTTACTGTCTCCATTTTTCTCCCTCGCTTCCTTTATGTTACTTTTTTTGTAATGTACATTTTATCGTAAAAATGTGTATCATTATCTATATCGACATCTTTCGACAAAACTTAAGTGATTTCCATCATAATATGTACTTTTTGCACAAGAAAAAGACCGTCGTAAATGACGGTCTTTTTCGGCTGATAACAGCCAGATTTAAATGTTAGATAAGAAAAGATAACTGTTCAATAAATGCACCATCCTGTACTGAATAGTTACAAGAAAAGAACACTTATGATCTGCTTGACATCTGTTCTTCCTGGGCTTTAATCATCTGACGAACCATTTCGCCTCCGATAGATCCTGCCTGAGCTGAAGTGAGGTCTCCATTATAGCCTTCCTTTAAAGGAACACCAAGTTCTGAAGCTACCTCTGTTTTGAATCTGTCCATAGCAGCCTTTGCCTGTGGAACTTCCATCTTGTTACTTCCGCTTGAATTACTGTTACTCATACTGATACCTCCATCAATACTGTCCCATTCTTCCTGGGAGTGAATTTGTTTGCAGATAAGCTTCTGATCCTGCTCTTATACCTAAGAACCATTGTCTTTTTCTTATCTGATACTAGTATGAGTAATTTTTTTTATTTTATACAATTTTTTTTACAACCTTATTCTGCTTCCGACTGTTCCAACATTGCATCTGGCTCTATGCCATCTTCATTTTCTGCTGCTTCCTTTGCAGCATCCTCTGGAGCTACTTCCTGTACCACACCTTCTGCTGTCTCCTTTGCTGCCTCTTCTACAGCCTTCTGTGCCTCTTCTACGGCTTTTTGTGCCTCTTCTGCTTTTTCTTCTCCCGACTCCTCTGCTGGTGCCTCTTCCGGATCTAGTTGAATCACATCAACCTCAGCTGCTCCATTTTCCGAAGCAACTGGGGCTTCTGTAACGTCTTTTTCTTCTTTCGTGGTATCTTCCACCGCAGGATCCACTTCCACATTGGTGGTGGTTCCATCCTGGACTTCCACTCCCTTATCTCCACACGCAGTAAGCATAGTTGCCCCCATAGTTCCCAACAACAAAACTGTAATTACTTTCTTTTTCATCGTTTTTTGCTTCCTTTCTTTCCTTTTTCCCAATTCAAGTGTGGAACTATTATTTTATTAAGTTCTCTGAAATATACTATTCATCACATCGTCTTAACAATTCTTCCCATCTTCTATCCACTTCCTTCTGATAAGTTTCGATCAGATGCTCATTTTCTTTTTGGAATAGATGTTTGAATCTTCCCTGTTTCTTTAAGAAATCTTCGATTGGAAGACGATTCTTTGGCTTATAATTGAGAATCCACTTTCCATCTTCCACTTCGAATAATGGCCAATAATTTGTTTCCACTGCCAATTTACAAATTTCCATAATGTCCTCCGTTGGATATCTCCATCCTCTTGGACATGGTGACATAATATTTAAGAAAGCAGCACCTTTTTTGTAAATAGCCTTTTCTGATTTGATATGCAAATCCTTAAAATTCTGAAAAAATGTTGTCTGGGCTGCATATGGTACATAATGTTCTGCAATAATTGCAGTTAAATCTTTACGGTTTTGTGGCTTACCCACAGACTCTGTACCAACAGGAGTTGTTGTTGTGTCTGCGTACATTGGTGTTGCAGAAGAACGCTGGATACCAGTATTCATATAAGCACCATTATCATAACATACGTATACTAAATCATGATTTCTTTCCATGGCACCTGACAAGGACTGAAAACCAATATCATAGGTTCCACCATCTCCACCAAAAGCAATAAACTTGTAAGTCTCATCTAACTTACCTTTTTTCTTCATTACATTGTACGCTGCCTCCACTCCGGAAAGTGTTGCCCCTGCATTCTCGAATGCGTTGTGGATATAACTATCTTCCCACGCAGTATAAGGATACATAAAGGTAGATACTTCCAAACAGCCTGTGGCATTTCCAATCACCGCTCTGTCACCTTCATGGAGTCCCCGAAGTACGTTCCGAACCGCAATGGTTCCACCACAGCCTGCACACATTCTATGTCCTGGAGCTAAACGTTCTGGTTTATTCATTGTCTCTTTAAAATTATAACTCATCGCTCTACCTCCAACTATTTACGAAGTCCTATATAACTGTATCCATCCACCACTTTACCATTGGCCACTTCTTCTAATTCATCAAAAATATGCCAGAAGTCCTCAACCTTAATGTCACGTCCACCAAGACCATACATATATTCCACTGTCTTGGCTGTGTTTCCTGCTCTGTGTAATGCAGCCATAGTTTCCGCACATAATGGCCCACCATTACCTGAGAAGCTCTCTGCTCTGTCCATAAGACCCACTACTTTTACTTTAGACAACGCCTTGGCAATTTCTTCTCCTGGGAACGGACGGAAGAAACGAATCTTCAACAAACCAACCTTTCTTCCTTCTTCCCGAAGTCTGTCTATGGCATCCTTTGCAGTACCCGCTGCTGAACCAATCAAAACTATGGCATACTCTGCATCTTCTAATCTGTATTCTTCAAATAACCCATACTGTCTTCCAGAGATTTTAGCAAATTCATTCATTACATCAATGGCAACCTGTTTTGCATTCTTCATTGCCTGCACCTGACCATATTTTGATTCCATATAATAATTAGAAACCGCATAAGGTCCTACTGCCATAGGTTCCTTTGGATTTAACAGGTAGTGTTCCGGCTGATATTCCCCAACAAAATTGCGAACTTCTTCATCCTCTAAAAGTTCCATATTCTGTACACCGTGGCTGGTGATAAACCCATCCTGGCACACCATAATCGGAAGGCGTACGTCTTTGTGTTCTGCAATGCGGTATGCCATGACAAAATTGTCATATACTTCCTGATTATCCTCTGCATAAAGCTGAATCCATCCAGAATCTCTTGCGCCCATACTGTCAGAATGGTCACAGTTGATATTGATAGGTCCTGACAATGCTCTGTTTACCAATGCAAGCATCAGAGGCAATCTGTCAGATGCTGCTACATATAACTCTTCCCACATTAACGCCATACCACAGGAAGATGTGGCTGTCAATGCTCTTGCACCTGCTGCCTCTGCCCCCAGCGCTGCTGACATGGAAGAATGTTCACTCTCCACCGGAATAAATTCTGTATCCACCTGTCCGTTGGCAACGAACTTTGAAAAATACTCTGGAATTTCTGTGGAAGGAGTAATTGGAAATGCTGGAAATACATCCGGGTTAATCTGACGAAGTGCAATGGATGCCGCTTCGTTTCCTGATAATCTTTCTCTTTTTGCCATCTTACTTTACTCCTTCCATTGTAATTGCATGAAATGGGCAGGCCTTTACACAGATACCACACCCCTTGCAGTGATCATAATCAAAATCTAATCTCTTCATGTCCTTTACAGGGATTGCTGAATCAGGACATACCGGAGTACAAAGCAGGCACTGGGTACACTTTTCCTGAATAAAACAAGGTTTATCTTTGGACCATTCCCCGGTATGAAATAATTTAGAAGTAGCTGGTTCATAAATCTGGTTTCCCGGTGTTATCTCATTCCATTTACTCTTCTCGTTTATGTTTTCTGCCTTAAATTCTGCCATTACTGTACCTCCTTTAACGCTGCTTTCAGTGCTTTTAAGTTTCCTTCAATCACTTCCGGCTTTGTTGCGAATTTCTTTCGGAAAGAATCTTCCATCTCTTTTAAGAAGGTATCCTCATCTACTGCTTTGGTTACCTTCACAACCGCCGCAAGCATTGGTGTATTTGGAAAATATTTTCCTAAAGTTTCCATAGATATCTTTCTTGCGTCTATGGTATACAATTCTCCCTCATATCCGTGTAAATGTGGCAGGATTTCTTCTTTTGACTTTTCTGTATTTACGATTACAGCCCCTGTTTTTTTCAAACCTGCAGTAACGTTTACTACTTCTAACAGACTTTCATCTACCACAACGGAATAATCCGGCTGATATATATTAGAATGTACTCGAATATTCTTATCATCAATCCGATTGTACACTGTTACCGGAGCTCCCATTCGCTCCGGACCATATTCTGGGAATGCCTGTACATATTTTCCTGTAAAGAAGGCTACATCAGCTAAAAGCATTGCCGCTGTCTTAGCACCCTGTCCACCTCGACCATGCCATCTAATCTCTATCATGACTGTTCTCTCCTTTTGTAATTTTTCATGCTACACACCATTTGATACCATAGCATTTTATTCCGCTGTTTCTTTTGTTTCTGTTTCTTTTGTTTCTGTCTCATCTGTTTCAGCTTCTTTTGTTTCTGTTTTCTTTTCTTCTGTCTCTTTTGTCTCCTCTTCCTCAGCGGTTTCCTCTTCCTTTACATTATCCATCAAATTCTGCATAACATTCTGTGCCTGGATATTATCCCGGAAGGTCTGCTTAATTTCGTCCAATACATAGCCCTGTTCCTCAAGGTAAGCCCAGAACTTATCTTCCTCCTCATAGCCGGCTTCCTCCATGCACTGTTTTACATATTTATCAAATGCTTCATCGGTGCATTCTAAACCTTCCTCTTCTGCAATGGCATTAAAGTACATTTTCTGCATTAACATATTTTTTGCATAGGTTACTGCTGTATCCTTAAGGTCTTCCTTGGTGGCCTCTGTACTTTCTAAGTACTCGTCCAGGGTCTGTCCATTGTAGTAAGTACTAACCATCTTTTCTTGATATTCCAAATAATCAATAATGTATTCCTTCATCTGGGCTTCATCATATTTTTTTACATTACAGATAGTAGAAAGAGCTGTCCAAATCTCCTGCTGTTTCTGTGATTCTGCACTGCTTTGATTCTGTGCTGCCAATTCATCCGCAATCACCGCCTTGTAAGCTTCCATACTGTCGTATTCTGTATTCTCTTTTACAAGTTCATCGGTAAGTTCCTCTGTTTCCTTGGTATAAATTCCATTTACAGTCACTTCAAAATTTACTTTTTTCCCTGCTAAATCTTCACTGGTATAGTTTTCCGGGAATGTCAATGGCAGATTTACTGTCTCTCCCTTCTTAACTCCAATCAAACCATCTTCAAATCCATCGATAAAAGTTCCACTTCCAATCTCTAACTTATATCCTTCTGCGGAACCCCCATCGAAAGCTTCTCCATCCTTAGTACCTACATAGTTGATATCTGCAATATCCCCTTTCTGGATGGTATCTCTATCTGTCACTTCCACTTCCCTTTCTGTGTAGCTTTTCATAGCTTCCTGAAGTTTGTTTTCAACCACTTCGTCTGTCACTTCCTGAACTGTGACTTTTTCAATGACAAGATTCTTATAATCACCAATAGTTACATATTCATTGTCAATCAAAGGATTTTCCACCTTATTGTCTGTATCTACACTGGTATCAATATCTGTATAATAATAAGACCAATCTGTAGCTTTCGTCTTTGCCACTTTTTCTTCTGTATCTGCACTGCCCACTGTTTCCTCTGTAGTTTCTTTCTTTTCACTTGTGTTGTCTCCACATGCTGTCACAGACAATGCCATTGCAGCAAGTAAAGCTACGATTACTTTTTTCTTCATACGATTCCTTTCCTCATGTTCTAACCATAAATTTCATGCATAACATTCCCATAAACGAAATGTCCGTGTTCTATATCAGACACCACGCTTTCCATGGTAACATATTTTTACAAAAATATAAACATATTTTTACAAAATTGGTGACAGAAGTCTGGAGAATTGTTCTTTTACCCGGATTTTAACGCTGCGGTTATTATATCTGTGCAGTGTGAGTTTGGTGCATTTTTTGATATCCTCCAAATAAATCTCTTCAAAGTTCTTGGTAGTCTCTTCATCATAAATAATTGCGTTCACTTCAAAATTCAAATAAAAACTACGGATGTCAAAATTTGCAGTTCCATAACTGCATACCTTTCCATCCACACACATTCCTTTGGTGTGAAGGAAGCCATTATCATATGTATAACAGTCTGCCCCGGCAGCAAGCATATCTCCGATAAAGGAATAGGTTGCCCAGTACACAAAAGGGTGATCCGGCTTACATGGAATCATAATCTTTACATCCACCCCGGAAGATGCTGCCATTTTTAAGGTATTTAACATAGTTTCATCCGGTATAAAATATGGTGTCTGAATGTAAATATGATCTGTAGCGTGACTGATAAGATACACATAATTATCCCTTATGGTAGCCCATTTAGAATCCGGTCCACTTGAAATAATCTGCATTCCCACATTTCCTTTATGAGGAATTTCCTGGGTAAAATATTTATCCAACAAGAACAAGTTTTTCCCCGATGCATAATTCCAGTCTAATAAAAAGCGAATCTGTAATCCTAAAACTGCGCTTCCATGTAATTTCATATGGGTGTCACGCCAATAACCAAATTTTTTATCCAGCCCAAGATATTCACGCCCTACATTAAATCCACCGATAAAGCCCTCTTCGCCGTCAATAATCACAAGCTTTCTATGATTACGATAGTTGATACGAAGATGCATCTTTCTTAGTACCGCTGGGAAAAATTCCGCTGTTTCAATTCCACAGGCTCGGATATCCCTCCACTTTTTTTTCTTGATTTCCAAACTTCCCATACCATCATACAGGATTCTCACTTCCACCCCTTCTTTTGCTTTTCTTTTCAGTACTTCCAGCATTCTGTCAAACAATTCATCATCACGGAAAATGTAGTACTGTATATGAATATACTTTTTCGCCCGCTCCATACTTTGAAGCAATGTGTCAAACTTTTCCTTTCCATCTGTGTAAATTTCCAAATCATTGTCATCGGTATACACAACTCCTGAGGTATTTAGATTGTAATAAACCAGTTCCTGGTAAGCCTTTACCCGGTAACTTTCCGTCTGGTCTATCTCCTTTCTTACAATCTCACTCTGACTTCTTATCTGAGAATTCACGGAATCCTCGATTTCTTTTATCTGAAACATTCTCTGTTTATGCATATTCTGCCCCAATACCAGATACAGGATAAATCCCACCACAGGAATAAAATACAGCACAAGCAGCCATGCCCACACCGTTCTTGGTTCTCTTCTTTCAAAGAAAATAATAATTACAGACAATACCATATTAATATATATGATATTTTGTCCTATCCAGTTCACAATCTCATGACTAACCTTCCAAAAAACATCCATCTTTTCCCCGCCTTTCCCTTCCAGATTTTTATCTGTACAGTAACGAACTTTCATCATACACCATTTTTATTATAAACACAAGAAGCTTGCACTTTCAAACAAATGATGATACAATATTTTACGTTTCATTTTATATTTACATAATCAGGAGGTTACAAGTTGAGTACATTTACTATTGTTTTATTGGTTATCCTTGTCATTATGATTGCTCTATTGGTTGCATTATACTTTTTTGGCAAGAAAGCTCAGAAACGTCAACAAGAACAGCAGGCCCAGATAGATGCCGCATCTCAAAGGGTTTCCATGCTTGTCATTGATAAAAAAAGAATGCCCCTAAAAGATGCAGGATTACCACAGGTAGTCATAGAACAGACCCCAAAACTGATGCGCCGTTCCAAATTGCCGATTGTAAAGGCAAAAGTAGGTGCAAAGATTATGACGTTTGTCTGCGATGAAAAAATCTTTGATTTGGTTCCAGTAAAAAAAGAAGTCAAAGCAGATATTAGCGGAATCTACATTACTAAGGTAAGCGGTGTTCGTGGTCCTCTAGAATCAGATACCAAAAAGAAAAAGGGCTTCCGCCAAAAACTAATGGAGAAGGCTTCCTCTTTGCAGCAACAAGCACAGCAGGAAGAAGCAAACTCAAAAAAGAAGAAAAAATAGTGAAAAACCAGGGATTTTATCCCTGGTTTTTCTGTCTCAACCAATGGCCTGATGGTTTCTACTCCAATGGCTGAATTTCTATGGAGATGTCACAATCTGCTATAAAATTATAGTTCACATCCATACCATATTTTACCTGAATCTGAATATTTTCCTCTTGTTCTTCTACCGTGATATCTCTGGTATCCAGACCAATCACCATAGTTCCATAAGGTGTCTGATAATAGGTCTGGTTTTTCTTTCCCTTTTGAAAAACCATATGAACATTACTGCTTCCCTTTTTCAAAAGTTCAAAGGAATCATCTGAATATTTCACTCTGCAGTGGTTAACCTCATCGAATCCCTCCAGCATTTCGTCATAAACCAGGTAATTTTTACCATTTCTATGATAATATTCCCCCTTCGTGAGAACCTGAATCTCTTCATTGTCCACGCTTTCTCTGTTTCCCTCTTCAAAGTGAAGCCCTGTAATCTTTATCAAAACATCTTTCGTCATCGTATTCTCCTATTATTACTTAAATCTCGTGTATGTGTTCAGAGCTACTGTACACGTACGCAAATCGTGCAATCCTTACCCATGAAAAATTGCCCCATTTTTTATCTACATTTTCTCACGGTCTTGGCAATAAATGTCAAGACCTATACTGAATAGTTACTTCGCTACAAAATTCCATATCTCATAGGTGTATATATCACACCGTCTTGTTCCCTTTCTCTTCCGGTATCATAAAATCCATATTTATGATAAAATCCCACCGCATAAGGTGCTGCATTTACAGTAAAACTATGTTCTCGATACGCTTTTTTTGCAAATGCTATCATGCTGTCCAACAGCCCTGTGGCAATGCCCATTCTGTGGTACTGCTTTTTCACAAACAGCAGTGAAATATGATTAAAATTGCGTAGTCCTGCCACTCCTACAATCTCATCCTCCACAAACGCTCCATGTATAATATACTTCCCCTCTAAAAACATTTGTTGTAGTAAAGGGTCCTCTATAAATTCCTGAAAGCTTTCCACACCCTCTCTGGAATAGGTTGCCGCCTCAAACTGCAGAAAGGTCTGCCAGACCAATTTCATTGCTGGGGCATATTCCTTTGCCTTAATCTCTCTAATCTCTACCATAAGCTTCCCCTTAAATTTATTATATATGATACACTTTATTCCATCCATTCCTCAATGACGCAGGTATGATGTTTCTTATCTTCCCCTTCTACGTCATAGTTAATTCCAACCAGAAGAATCTTATCACCATATCCTGACAATGCTCCCTGATATCTCTTTTCCTTGATTTGCCTAATGGCGGTATCTGCGGACTGATTGTACTTTAGTTCCACCACCATTGCCGGTCTCCAGCCTGCATTGGCTCTTGGTTTGAATATAAAGTCTGCATATCCTTTACCGGCAGGGTGTTCACGGATGATGTCATAATATGCCGGAGCTGTAAAGTACGCCATGGTAAGAACACAGCTTAATGAGTTCTCATCATTGTAGTTTAGAACCGATGTGTAAGTCTCATGTGCTAACTCAATAAGCTCTGCCACTCTGTCCGCATTACCATCAATGGTCTCATCCAGCAATTCATCACAAATAGATATTGCCTTTGCAATCTCCTTCCATACCCCCGTCTGCAAGGCTGCCTCAAATGCAGTTGCAACTTCATAATTAGGAATATATGCTCTCTTCCTGTCTGAATCATATCCTAAATACCCCAGATGAATCAGTGCTGTTAATGCATCATCCTTTGACGCCACTGTAGAAAAATCATTTTGAAATAAATTTGTATTCACCCTGACTTTCCCTCCGGCAAGCATTGTCATAACATCGTCCTTTAATCCTGCATAATTCATGTTTATAAATGTGTTAACGGATGAAAAGGAAGATGTATTCTTCCAGTAGGAATCAAATTTATGTCTGTCCATAGCCATAGACACAGAATTAGGATTATACATATGAACACCATCAATCAGATAGCCGTTGTACCAGGCTTTTGTTGATTCAAAATCCATATCATATTCCCTGCAAAGTCCTTTTACTTCCTCTTCTGTAAATCCATAGTACTCTGTGATTGGATAAGAATCCAACATAGTGTATTCCCTGAAATTGTTAAGAGCCGACTCATCCTGAATCTTCTTAATTGGTAGAATTCCCGTAATATATGCCAATGCTAAAAACGACTTTGATTCTTCTGATTTAAACAGGGAATGAAGGAATTGCAGGTATCTATGCACTAATTCTTTATCATTACTGTTTCTGATAACACAGTCCCACTCATCGATAATTATGACGAAGGGAATACGGCTCCTACTATAAATTTCCTGAATTAACAAATATAAATCCTTATCATAATTAAGTGTATCTGTATATTCTTTTTGGAAATCTTCACATACACGTTCATGAATGGATTCCACCAGATCTTCTTTGTGAAAATCCCAAACAGAGGATATATCCAGATGAATCACATTATACTTATTCATGTACTTCTTAAAATCACTACTTTTTGCTATCTCAGTATCCTCAAAAAGCTTAGTGGAATCGCATCCAAGACTGTAATAAGCATCAATCATTCCCGCTGCGTGGGATTTTCCAAAACGTCTGGCATGGCTTAATGCGATACATTTTTCTTCTGTTGCTATTCTTTTATTTAGATATTCAATCAATCCTGTTTTATCAACAAAAATCTGACTATTTCTTGCTTGTGTATAACTGCCATTACTTGGATTAAAATATACGCCCATACTTTACATCACCTCATCATCTATTATAACCGATTAGGGTAGAAAATGTAAACTAGCCAAAATATTTCTTAGGATACGTTCGTAACAGTTCAGTTACTGTACACAGGTATCCTGTGCACAGTAACGATTTCAGCCCATTTAAAATGCATCTGCGATGCATGGGCTGAAATTTCGCATAATATCATTCTTGGCGCATAGCTTAACAGCAAGTGTTAAGCTTGCGTCTGTACAGTAACACAGTTCAGCCATAGGCTAAATTGTTACGAAATCGGGCAATGCTTACGCATGAAAAATTGCCCGATTTTTGTTAAATGCACATTTTTGCACGGTCAGCGCAGTAAATGC